>JAUWIN010000028.1 GCA_030605345.1 Candidatus Brocadiia bacterium | reverse complement strand
TCCGAGTCGACAAGATTGCACATCTGGTAAGGATCGGCCTCGTTGTCATAAAGCAACCAGGGGCCGTCGGAGTTTCGCACGTAGGTATACCGCGCCGTCCGCAGGCCGCGGTATGCCTTCATGCCGGACAGGCGAAGTTCATGTGACTCGGCCGGCATGACCAGCAGCGCGGCCTCTTGGCCGGTGGGCTCTTGGTCGCCGCGAATGAACGATGACCAATCTCGGCCTTCGACGCTGCCGGGGATCGGCAGGTCACACAGGCCGAGCAATGTGGGCATGATACCCGGCGCGTCGAGCGGCAGCGGTATCTGGCGGCGTGGGTCAGGCAAGGCCGGCCAGCGAAGCAGGAACGGAACCCGTATGGACTCATCCCAGGGGAATAGCTTCGTCTGCAATCCCTGCGAGCCCCTCATGTCACCATGGTCCGACGTGAAGACAACGATTGTGTCGTCGGCAACGCCCGCCGCATCAATCGCCTGCAGCACGATATCCAGGGAATCGTCGAGGGCGGCGATGTGCGCGTAGTACCCACGCAGGTCTGCGGCGGCCTGTTCGCGCATGTGCGGCGGCACGTTGGGCCGCAACTCAATGGGGCGGTTCTCGTAACGCCGTCGGTACTCCTCGGGCGCCGAATCCAACGGAAAATGCGGAGGCCCCCAGGAGAGCATCAGCAGGAAGGGGGACTCCCGCTGGGCATGATCCTGGATATAGGCGGCCGCATCCCGGCTTTGCGCGAATGCGTCATACCCCTCCCACGAAAGCGGTGTGGGATCGTCATTGAAGAAGTAGGTTGAGTTGTTGTAATCGTGGTTGCACTCGAACCCTTTCCAGTAGTCGAACCCCATCTGACAGTCACGTTGCACGAATGCCCTGCGTCGCCCGTAGTGGCCGTCCGGGCTTCCGTGCACATGCCACTTGCCGATGTAGGCGGTGTCATACCCGCCTGCTTTGAACGCACGCGCGATGGATACACTCGTCGGATCCAATTCCACGTCGTTGATATAGACTCCGTGCGTGAGCGGATACTGTCCGGTCAGCAGGCTGGCGCGGTGCGGAGAGCAAACGGGTGTTCCGGCGACGGCATGGGTGATGTTGACGCTTTGGGATGCGAGGGCATCCAGAACGGGCGTCTCGCAGTTGGGATCGCCGTTATAGCCCGTGGCCTGCATTCGCCACTCATCACCGAAAATGAAAACGACGTTCGGTCGCCGGGACACCGGTCACTTAGTCCTCACAACAGCAGGGACAATCACCCATTCGTACATTTCCGCCCAGACGTCGATGTTTTCTTGCCTCAACCGGCCAACCACCGTTCAACCGTTCGCTCGTCTTCCGCGTCGTAGCCGGTAAGACAGTTGTCCATAATCTGCCAGTAATCCGAGCTCGGCTCTTCCCGCAGCGCGTATGCTCCGTCCACGTAGAGGCCGCGTTTGGCTTGGCGGCGCCATTGGCGAAACGCAGCCTTGTTGTAGGCCATCACATCGCGGTGGGTCTGCTCGACGTCGACCATGGCGCGCAATTCGGCGTCCAGTTCACGGACGATACTGGGCTGGTGCGGGCACAGGTTGTTCAACTCCTGTGGGTCCGATTCCATGTCGAAAAGTTGCGCGGGGTAGCCGACGTACAAGACGTACTTCCACTTGCCTCTGCGCAGCATATAGCCGGAGGTGTTGAGTGTCGTCCCCATGAAGCAGGCGTAGGCTGTGTTGCGGCTGCCGGTCGTGCGGCCAGTCGCCACGGGCAGCAGTGACCGACCATCCAGGCCATCGCGCACCGGCAGGCCGGCCATCTCCATGAACGTGGGGCATAGATCGATTAAGGACACCAGATTTACATGGCGCTGGCCCGATGGGATGTCCGGGCCGGTCATGACCAGCGGCACGCGCACCGAGCCCTCGTAGAAGGACATCTTGTACCATTCCTGGTGTTCCAGCGCCAGTTCGCCATGGTCGCTTGAGAAGACGAAGTAGGTATCATCCGCGAAGCCGAGGCGCAACATGGCTTCGTAAACGGCGCCGACCATTGCATCGGCTTCGGCGCACATGGCGAAATAGATGCGCCGCACGCGGCGGACAGTCTCGGCATCGAACCCGTAGCGCCATGCCTTGGTCATACGCTGATGCAGCCGACAGGGGTGATCGGTCGGGTCCGCCGGCGGGACATCGACGGCGTCTTCCGGGATTTTGTCGAGCCAGTAGCGGTTGGTGTGGAAAGCCGCGTGCACCAGTTCGGTGCTGATGTAGAGGAAGAACGGTTTGTCGTCATCCGGTTGCTGTCTCTGTTGCCCTTCCAGAAAGGCAATGGCGCTATCTACCTTCTGCCAGTCCTTTTCATGGCAGCGAGCATTGTCATCGGCCGCCACCGTGAAGCACTGCGAGGGGTCTTGGTCGTAAACCGGTCGGTCAATCCCCGCCGAAGCAAGCCAGGCGCTGAGCCGCGCCAGCTGCGTGTGTGCTCCGGAGATGTAATCGAGTTTGCCGAAGGTTTGTAGCGTATGCGTTTTCGGAAGTTCACCCAGCAGCGACCACATCCCGGGCTCCAAGCCCTTATGGTTGTTCCAGCTCTCGCAATGGTGAGTGTAACGACCCGACCACATATTGGCCCGCGAGGGACAGCAGATAGGTTGCGAGCAGTAGGTGTTTTCAAAGAGCACACCTTCACGCGCCAGGCGATCGATCTGGGGTGTGGCGTGTCGCGCGGCGGGGTGGCCCAGTGCGCCGAGCATACGTCCATCCCAACTTTCGGCGTGAAAGAAAATGATATTGCGCCGTTTCACGCTGTTATAACCCTCTTGTTGTCTCCCTCCGCGCCGGGACATCCAGCTGCACCTATTTTCTCTATTCTCTACAGGTCGGTCAAGTAACCGGCCGCCTGGTACATGGCAAGAACGTTATCGACCGACGTGTGAGGCTGGATGTCGTGACTCGGCCCGAGGATGAGCCCGCCCCTTTCGAACAGACGCAGCCGCGTTTAGACGGCAAGAGCGACCGAATCCGGTGTTCCCTGGGCCAAAATCGACTGAACGCACATGGAACCGCAGAAGACGACGACCCTGGCGAACTCGCGGCAGAGCCCCTCGATTTCCATTCCTTTGGCGGCCACCTGTACGACGTCCAGGATATCCATACCGATCTCGATCAGGCGCGGGATGAGCGGGCGCACGCCCCCACACACGTGCATCATCGTCAGCGCCCCATGCTCGCGGGCCAGTTCGAACCCCAGGCGGAAGCGGGGTGCGAACAACTCGTCGAACGTCGCCATGCTGATTAGCGGGCCGTTCTGCCCGCCCAGGTCCTCGCAGAAGTGCACGACGTCGATCTCGCCGTCGGCGGCCTCTAAAACTCTCTTGTCCACTTCGTAATGGAACTCGAACCGCTTCGCCAGTAACAGCATGAACACCGGATCCCGCAGGCCGATGTCCAACATGGTCTGCGTCACGCCGCGTGTCCGCGCGATGTTGTTCATGAAGTCATAGCTGAACGGGGTGTACCTCACCACCCCACGACTGCGCTTGATGGCCTGGCAATGCGTCCGGATTTCCGAGTAGTCGAACCAGTCCGCAGACGGCCACGGGTAGTCCGCGAGTTCCGCCGGGTCGGTCACATCGGCAAAGGGGAGGTAGGCGGCCTCGGCGTACGTTCCGGCGGAGTCCCCCTTCCCGTATGGCCGCGGGGCATAGATCTCCCCCCAGTTCCCGACGTAGTAGCCGGGAGGATAGTCGTCCAGGTCCGCGCGCGTGGTCGGCGATACCACCTGCGTCGGGCAGACGTCGTCGAACACGTCCTCGACCATGGCGTGCCACTGCCGTTGGTCCACGCCGAGCCGCGCGTAGAGCTTGCGGTGAAACTCGGGCGTCCCATAGTGGTGGGTCACCGGGATGACGTCATAGCCCGTGCGCGCCATACACGAGAAGAACCGCTCTCTTCGGGTCACCGCGATTGCCTTTCCGTCCCATCTCCGCTACGCGTAGGCCATATGCTGCCGGTAAACGTCGTGAGCGAATTTCAGATCGGCAAGGGCGACGTTGGTCGAAACGGAGTGGTCGGAACCAAAGACGAATCTGGCCCCGCGCGCCTTCAGCCCTTCGACAAACGCCGTCACCTCGGACCGGATCAGTTGCCGGTCTCCCGATTCCAGTATCCGAACGTCCAGCCCTCCAAAGAAGGCGAGCTTTTCGCCGTAGGTCTCGGCGAAGGCCATGACGTCGCACCCGGCCTTGGCCTCCATCGGGTGCAAGGCGTCAAATCCCGCATCGACGATCAGGGGCAGAGCCTCGGTGATGTTGCCGCACGAATGGAGAACGACCGGAAGGTCGTAGGAGTGGAAGAACTCGACGACCTCGGCGTAGTAGGGAACGATGAGCGACCCCAACACCGATGGCGAGCAGAACAGGCCATTGCGATAACCGAGGTCCTCGTAGATCCAAATGCCGTCAGGCGTGCCGGCCTCTTCGAACAGTACTTTGTATGAAGCCTTGTACAGGTCGGTGTAAACTCGGCAGTAGTCGCTAATCCAGTCTGGATCCAGCAGCATGGATTCCAGCATGCACACGTCCCCCATGCTGCATCGCATTATCTCGCACACGAACATCAGGCCGTGGTAAGTCCAGTATCCCTGCTCTTTGCAGCGACGGAGCTTTCCCCTGGTGCCCTCCACGTCGAAACGGCCTCGGTCGACCTCCAGTAGCAGAGGGCGATACGTTTCCTCCCACACACGCCTGGACGTCATGTGAAAATCGATGTGTTCCGGTGTTCCCGACTTATGCTTCCAGGTCTTGAGCGCCGCACCGGCGCCGTTGCGCTTGACGACCCATTCGTCGGTCTCGTCGAGCACCTCATCCGCGTCAGGGCCGTATCGGGGAGACGTCTGGACCCAGCCGCCGGCTCCCACTAGGTCAAAACCAAAGTACTCCTCCGCCGAAACCGGCTTGCCCTCGTCGTCAACGGGATACCCTTCATGCTCGACCCACTTGGTCAGTGCGTCGGGCCAAAGGTAGTCGAAAAGACCCACGCGTGACAGGGGCCCGTCACGACGAAGAATCGCATTGATAACACCATTTGAGTCTCTGCCGCCGACGGCCATCAGCATCGGCCCTCATCTATCATTATCATCTCATTGTCCGGCCTGCTCCCAGAGCGAGGCGATGGCGTTCTTGATGATGGCTTCGACGCCGACCTCCGGTGGGCCGAGGAACTCGCTCACGGCGCCGCACGCCCACCAGAGCGGGAGTTTGCCGGCTTCATACCCGCCCCTGGCGCCCATCTTCAGGGCTTCGTCCACGGGAATGTAACCTTCGTTGCCGTTGGTGTAGCCCATGGTCATGTTATGTTCGAACGGCGCGTGTTCATCGACCCACAACTCATACTGACAGAACATCTCGTGCGATAGCGCCACCAGGATCCATTCTTGGCCAAGCATAACCGCGGTTACGTCGAGCCGACGCGGCTTACCGCGCTCGATGCCTTGCTCAATCATCTCCCGTGCTGTATCGAGGCGGGCGAGCATATCCTTGAACGCCTGGTGGGTGGTCCATTTCGTCTCACGCTTGTCCCGCACAATTTCCACGAACTGGCTGTGGATCTCCTCCACTACTTCCAATGGCGGCAGCGATGCGCTGGGCATATCGACGTGCTTGACCTCGCGCACCGTGAACTCATCAGAGTTGATGGGTGACGCGCTTCGAACCGCCTCCGCCACGGCATCGCCGAGCTCGCGCCCGGCCTTGTCGGCGTTTTCGTGCGTGGTCCGCAGCGGATACGCGTTGATGTTGCCCCCGCAGCCCTGGGCAAACAGCGGCACGACGTCGCCCCCCAGCAGCTCGCGGATCCGCACCACGGCTGCGCCGGGGTAGTCGGCGCTAATCAGACCGCTCGTGTCGGGCACGATGACGGGGTGTGCGGGGTGTTCGAAAACCACCGCCAGCGGCGCCCCGTCGGGGCGTTCGGCGACAAGGACGTTGACCCACGGCACGACCGGGCCGTCACGATTGGGCTCCATGATGATGGAGCCGTCTTCGGTCGGCAGACGCCGGTTGAATCCAACCTGCGCCGGCGCGCGGGCCGCTTTCAGCGAGACCGGTTCGAGTGATCCGGCCGCCTCCGCCAGCGCGTCGGTCAGCTTGTCATGCACGCTGTTGATCCAGCGGCCAGCCACCGTATCCTCGTCCGTGCGAGGGCCGAAGTTCTGTGCGGAGTGGGGGTGCGACTCGTTGATCAGCAGGTGGTCGATGCCGAACTCCCGGCGGGCCAGGTCCTGCAGGGCTTCTGTCACGTCGAAGCTCACGCCCACCAGATCGTACCGTATGAGGGTGACTCTCGTGCCGGCTCCGTCCTCCATGACCAGCACACCGAGCCGGAGCGGATCGTGGATGCCGATGCAGGGCCGGATCGGGTGAGGAATGTCAACCCCCACCGGCGGGGTGATGTCTCGTTCAACGGCTGCCGCTTTCATAGGCTCCTCCTCCACACGTTGCCCGACAGATGTTACCGGCAAACGTTTGTGTTCTCAAGCCCGATTCCGACGCCCACACACAGCGCGGCGGCCTCCTGTCCCGCCAGCTATGAGTCTGTCGGAGAACCCCCGATGCAGCGTTAGCATGAACCCCAACATGTCCTACAGGGATTCCTGTAGATAAAAGCAAGATAGTGTTTGCGTTCCGCTCGGGCGGGTAGAGATTGAATTCCGCGCGTTCGAGGCCAGGTCACTGCGGCTGAAGGTGTAAGGCGGCAGTTTCAGCCGGCCCGCAAATCGTCAATTGCACGGGCTAACCAGTAGCTCGTCTTCACGAATTCAGCATGGCTGAACGGAGGATGATGCGGTCTTTCGTCCAGTTGTCGCGGTAGTAGGAGTTGGCTTCGAAGGTATCGTTGATCTCGGCCATTTTAGCGGCGAGGATTTTGCGGAACCGCTCGGCCGTCGCGGCGTGGGCGGGGTCGTCGATCAGGTTGGTCATCTGACAAGGATCAGCGAGATTGTCGAACATCAGTTCCTTCCGCGGATTGCGGTAAACGGCGTAGGTGAACTGCTTGTCGCGGAGGGCGCGCCACTCGTGCCCGTCGGCCCAGTCGGCGGTCGGCCCGGTGCACTGCATCAACGCGGCTTCGGGGTCGGCTCCGTCCCTGCCCAGCGCACAATGGGACAGGTTCGTCCCTTCCACGGCGTCTGGAATCGGCAGGTTCATCATGGAAAGCAGCGTGGGCATGATGTCGGGCGTGTTGAGGCATACGTCGGTGGCATGGCCGGCCGGCGTCCTGTCGCCCCAGCGGAGGAGGAACGGCACCCGGACGGCCTCGTCGTAGAAGACGTTTTTGGCCTGCCGGCCATGCGCGCCGAAGCACTCGCCGTGGTCGGAAGTGAACACCACGATGGTCTCATCACGCAGGCCCGCCTCATCCAGTGCCCTGATCAGTCGGCCGAGGTTCCAGTCCATGTTGGCCGTCTGGCCGTAGTAGCAGCGCTTGATTTCGTCGAGGTTGTCGAAGAACGACTCATCCGGCTTGCCCCATAGGTCGGCGTAGGGATCGGCCTGGGTGGAAAAGTTTGGCGGCCTTTCAGAGAAATCCACCGACTCGAACGATTTGTAGAACGCCTCGGGCACGATGGACCGCGTCCACGGGTCGTGCGGCGTGCCGTAAGAGAGGAACAACGCGAACGGCTTGGCGGTGTCCTTCATTCGCTTGATCTGCTCGATGGCCAGGTCGGTCTGGAAGTCCGGCTCGAAACCATGCACGGGGATTTGGCGGGGCGAGTCGGTGTGGTAGAAGCCCTGGTAATAAGTGTGGTTGAAGTTATACGCCGCCCAGAAGCCGTCGAATCCAAGCCTGTGCTCGCCCGGCGGGACGAAGGAGTTTCGCGGCAGGCGATGGTTGCCCAGTTCGTTGGCCCACATGTGCCACTTGCCGATGTAGGCCGTCTCGTAGCCGCCGTCGGTCAGAACGTGGGCGAGGCATCGATGGTTGGGGTTCATGCGTATTTCGTTGATGACCATTCCGGTGGAGGTGGTGTGCTTGCCGGTAAACAGCGATGCGCGATACGGCCCGCAGACCGGATGGCCGGAGATGGCGTTGGAGAAGTTCACGCCTTCTTCGGCCAGGCGGTCGATGTTCGGCGTGCGGGCGCAGCCGTCGCCGTTGTAGCCGCAGCAATCCCTGCGGAGTTGGTCGGCGAAGACGAACAACAGATTCGGTTTCGTCACAATGTTTTCCCCGAAGCAATCCCAGCACATCTGCCATGGGATGGCCATCGCGTCCCGGCGAAACAGGAACCCGGGATTTCCCGGCTGGCCTCGTGCCCACGACCGCCGCCGGCCTTTTTGGTGATTCTATCGCGCTACCGGACATGGGCAAGCTGTTTCTGGACGCCGGCGGGCATGTATTGGCCCGCATGGGGCGTGACGCTGCCCGAAACGTGCTTCCATCCCGGCCCTGGTTTCCGCACGCATACCATATTCTTCACGTTCCCCACGCCAGGATATATTATGCGTCGCTCTCAAGCGTAATCTTGGCCGGTGATCTTGCGCTGATGTTCGTGCCGGAATTGATCGTCCTGCGGGCGGCTCTACTTTCCCGACGAATCCATCACCAGCAGTGCCACACCGGCTACCGCTATCACCGCGCCGAGGATCGCGCGGAGACTAACTTTTTCGCGATGGATGAGCACGACCATGGGGATGACGGCTATCGGCGTCATTGCCATCAGCGTGGTGGCGATGCCGACCGGCGCGTACTTAAGCGCGACCATGGACATCCCCACGCCGAGGAACGGTCCGACGACCGCACCGAGCGAGGTGTAGGCCATCGCCCGCCGGTCGCGCATGGCTTTGAACGTCCTGCCCCAGGCACGGATGACGAAGTAGAAGATTACCATGGCTGCCAGCCCGGCCAACTCGCGAAGCTGAGCCGCGGCGAACGGTTCGCAGGTGGACACCTTGACGCCGTCGCGGAGCTCCCACATGCCGTATTTGCTCAGGGCGAATCCGACGGCCTGTCCGACCACGGCCCCGATAGCCAGCAGCAGCCCGCGGATGGGATGCCCCCGCGGCACACCGTCCGGGCCGACCTGCCGCTCCCACACAACCCAGCTCACTCCGCCCAGTGCGATGGCCATTGCCGCCCAGCCTCGCGCCGACAGGTCCTCGCCCATCAGCGCCCATCCGATTACCGCCGCCAGCGGCGGTGACATCGCCAGCGTCAGCGTGCCCACGCGCGGGCCGATCCACAGAAAAGATTCGAACAGGCACAGGTCGCAGATCGCCATTCCCACCACTCCGGAGATGCTAAGCCAAATCCATGCGTGGGTGGTGGCTTGTGGCAACAGCCGGCCGTGAATGACAAGGCCAAGCAACGTCAGGAGAGCCACGCCCATGACCAGACGGATCATGTTAACGGCCAGCGACCCGACGCGCTTTCCGCCGGCGGTGAAGCACAGCGCGGTCATCGCCCAGAGGACAGCGGTGACAAGGCCGGCAATTATTCCACGTTCAATCATGGCAGGGGTCTTCAGCTTGTGCGTGCGTGCCGGCCAGGCCAAGTATAATGCATGGCGCGGGCCACCGTCGCCGTTGTGGTGACATGACGCTGGCCGAAATGCCCTTCATTCTCGTATCCGGCATATCAGTACACGTTTTCGAGAACGGCTTCACGAAGTGCGAGGAAGTTGTCAAGGGGGACATCGTTGTTCAGCTCCGTGCTGCTGCCGATCATGATGCGACCTTCTGCTGCGTCGATGGCCCGGTTGACGGCATCTTTGACCGCTGCAGGAGAGCCAAACGGAAGCAACTGTGACACGTCGATGCCTCCCGCCATGAAGAGGTGCGGGTGACGCCGATGGATATCCGCAATGTCCATTCCGGCCAGCACCTCGATGGGGTTGAGGCCGTCGATACCGGCGTCAACCAGATCGTCGAGAATAGCGTTCAGATTACCGTCAGAATGAAAAAGGACCTTGATCCCCTTCGCGTGCCATGCCGACACTATTCTTGTCAGGCGGTGAAGGTAGTGTTCCCTGAGCCAGGCAGGACTCAGAAGGGGGCCGGAGTTGAAGGCGATGTCATCCCCCAGGAAACCGGCTACGATTCCGTGGTCCTCAGGATAGTGGCTTGCCAGCGTGACGGCACGGACGGTGTTGCGCTCGAGAAGTTGTATTATGATATCGGGGCAGTCAGCGAGAAAATAGCTGAACGCTTCGAGTCCCACCTCGCCGTAGATATCCATCAGGCCGGGCCCGGCGATCCCCGGCACAAAGAACACCTCCCCCAGTTTATTCCTCTCTTCGTCAAGCTCACGCAGCGAGTCCTCCAGCGATGTCTGTCGTCCTGAATCCCATGCGGACGGATCAGAGGCGTCGAACTCCTTGCGCTTGATCAAGGCATAGCTTTCCGCGTCCCGATATGCCTTGTGCTGTGTCCAGGAGGTCCACCGGTAGTTCCTCTGTTCTCTGCCCTCTTCAAGTGTAAGGGTTGCTTCCCGGTCTGGCATTCGCACCGCGGGTCGGGTCGCATCAATCGCCGGCGCGTACGCTTCATACACTACCTCTTGGGCGTTCTCGAACGTCAGCCGTCTGCCGGAAAAGTGCTCTAGAACAGCATCGTTCCGCAGCAAATCAAAGATAGGCGCGCGATCAGGCATATCGCCGGTGATTACCGCTGCAACTCTCTTAATCGATTCTTTCATGTGGAAATCTCAGACGCAGGCTGTCTTTTTCTATATAACCGGACGTGACTGACGACCTTCGCTCCAATCTTGATGAGCTTCTCCCGCAGCAGGCGCGCTACCCGCACAGCTGGCGCATTCGGGCGGCGTAGTCGATGGCTTGTTCCTTGCTGTCAGCCGGCACGCGGATAACGCAGCGGGTGCCCTCGGGGAACCGGGCGAGCATCTTCTCCGGGCCCACGTCGCCCTGCCAGCAGTCGTGCATCTGCCCGCAGTGCGGGGCGAAGAACTTGTGGGCTGCGTCTATGACTTCGGGTTCTTGCACGAGGTTGAGCATCCGCAGGTTGGGTATCTTCAGAAGATGAGGCCATTGGTGGCGGGCGTTGGCGCAGCAATGAACGCCCATCCCCCCGTACCGGTTGGACAGCTCGGCCAGGTGCGGCAGGAACATCTCGCAGAACATCTCCTCGTTGACCGCGCCGATCTCGTCCTCCGACAGCGTCAGCCCGTCGTAGAAGAAATAGTCCGGATAATGCGCGATGAACTCCGTGCCGTACCGCCTAAACCATTCGTCGTGGAAGGCCATCAGCAGCTCGGTGGCCATGTGGGCGACGTCCTGGACGGCCTGGGGCTCCTCGATGATGGCCACGTAGAAGTTGGTCTTTTCCCAGATCAGCGCGGCGATGTCCATCGGGCTCTGCATGTCTATCATCATCAGCAGTGCGGACGGGTCGCGACGGTGCAACTCGTCCATTATGTCGAACACCCGCGTCAGCGGCTCGGCTGACAGGTCGGGCATCTTGACCTTGCCGACCTCCGCGACGCTGCGGATCAGCGGCATGGCTGATGGGTTGCCGGTCTCGTAGCGGTGCACGGGGCAGCCAAACGCCTCGGCGAAAAGCTCCGTGCCCGTCCACATGGCGATGTGCGGCAGGTAGTCGTCGTCCAGCCATTGGGCCTGTTCACGGCGGTTGACGTAGAAGTTCCAGGCCTGCTCGATGCGAGCCTGCTTGTTCTCGGCGTATGGCTGCGGGCCTTCGCCGATTTGGCCGTCGTCGTAGGTAATGAAAAACAAGTGTTTCGGCGGAGCGGACATGTCGTAGAACTTACGCCATCGCTTTTTGCGCTGGTCGAGTGTCAGTGGATCTGTGTTTGACACGTGAGGTAGCTCTCCCGGACTCGCCTTCGGACGGCTTGCCCGCAATGGATGTTGACGGTTACCTAGTCAGGCCAGGCGCCCGCACGCAACCCAGTCTAACAGAAACCTACCAGAAACAGGGCCAATCAGCAAGACGCCGCCAAAATCCGCTATGGCCCACCTACCGGCTGCGGTATCGCCGCCCGACATGGAAGGGAGACCCAGTTGAAGAGTTTCCTGATGTCGAACACCTGTCCTCAGCGCCCGAAATTGAGCAGGTATGTGTGGAAAAAACTGGAGATGCTGGCGGCCAAGGATTATGCTAACGATGTTGGAGCGGTCTGGGTCATTTCCGGTTCTGTAACCAAAGGAGATAGCAATATGGCGCAATTCAACGGTCTTGGAATGTCACTTGGTAATTTGTCGCGTCTTTCCGGTGCGCGGACGCGGTCGATCAGCGCGGAAAACCCCGCAGGGGAAAAAGGAAAGGGCGGGATGTCCGCGGACGGCTGGTGCGCAGATCGGGCGAGGGACTTGGGACAGGGCTGGAAAATTTCGCCCTTCGCGAAACTTGCGCCCGGTGAAACGTTCACGTTTGCGGAGATAGACGGTCCCGGCGCGATCCAGTCCATGTGGCTCAGCGGGTCCGTTGCCAAAAGCGGGCCAGTTGCCCGCTTCTATATCCTGCGCATTTACTGGGACAACCAGGAACAGCCGTCAGTGGAATGCCCGGCCGCCGATTTCTTTGCGTCGGGCTGGGGACAGTACGCGCAGATCAATTCCGTCCCGGTCGCGGTCAACCCCAACCGCGGCTACAACTGCTTCTGGGAGATGCCGTTCAGAAGGCGCTGCCGCATGACGCTCGAGAACCGGCACCACGAACACATCTGCTTCTACTACCAAGTCAATTACACGCTCACGGATGTGCCGGACGATGCCGCCTACTTCCATGCGCAGTTCCGCCGCACCAACCCGCTGCCGTACAAAGCTGTCTATACGATCGTCGACGGCATTAGGGGCCGGGGCCACTACGTCGGTACGGCGATGGCCTGGGGTGTCAACAGCGGAGGATGGTGGGGTGAAGGGGAGATCAAGTTCTACATGGACGGCGACGCCGACTTTCCGACGATATGCGGTACCGGAACGGAAGACTACTTCGGAGGCGCGTATGACTGGGATGTCGACGGCAAGTATGTGACTTACTCGGCGCCCTTCATGGGAATGCCCCTTGTCATTCAGCCCGACGGCCTCTACGGGTCGCAGCAGCGCTTTGCCCTGTACCGGTGGCACGTCATGGATCCGGTACGTTTTGAAGAAGACCTGCGCGTGACGATCCAGGCCCTCGGCTGCCGGGAAGGCGCACGCTGGGAGGCGCGGCAGGATGACATGGCGTCTGTTGCGTTCTGGTACCAGACGCTGCCTACGGCGGTGTTTCCTGAGCTGCCGGATAAGGATTATCTGGAGATTATTTGAGTGCAAGACGGGGTCAGGTCTTGCATTTTGACTTTACTCCGCGTGCCAGCTCAACATGGCTGGACCACCCCTGGCGGGTTGCTCTCTGTTCTCCTCTCGAACGAACGTCCGCAGGTCCCGCAACCACACCTTTACGTTCCTCGGGCGCCGGGACATCACCACCACGGCGCGTTTTTACCATGAGGTAGAAACCGACGTCATCAAGCAAGCGGTGATGAAAATGCGGGGTACCGGGACGGAATGGTGCAAACAACGTGACGTTTACGTGACACCCCCGCTTTTGAGGTGACGGAACAGCGGTCCAGAAAAAAAGGCCGCAGCAGCGTAACCTCTTGTGCAGCCTTCTGTTATGGTGGTGCCGAAGGGGGGATTCGAACCCCCAGAGCCTTATGGGCCACTAGGTCCTGAACCTAGCGCGTCTGCCTGTTCCGCCACTTCGGCGTGCGACTGCAACCACGCGCGGCTCAACGAGTTAGATTCTAAGCATGCCGTCCGCCCAGTGCAAGCGAATTCATCGCGCGCTAGCGGGGCTGGAGGAGCAGAACGCAGAACTGGAAGCGCAACTAGGGCGGTTACGGAAGGATTCCTCGACATTGTCGAGGCTGCCGTCCAGCGATACGGTGAAGCCGCCCACGTGGGAAGACGTGCTGAAGCGCGAGATGCGCAGTGCAATCACGAAGAACAACTATGAGGGTCTGGCCGCCATTCGGGATCAGCTGAGGGAACTTGCGCCGCGAGGTAAGCGGACAAACATACGACAGGGGCCGCTGTTGCCAATTCACCGGCTACGCGTCGTGTGTCATTTGTTCTGTTGTGACTCCTGGAAGAACTGACCGCGGACCGTCTTGTTGACCCGGTTCATCAGCTCGGCGAAGTCGGCCTCGGCGCGGGCCAGTTTCTGTAAGTTCTGGTCGCCGGCTACCTTTTGCTGGAGCTCTCGCAGCCGGCGCTTATCTTCGGGCTCAACCGGCTTGACTTCCTTTTCCAGTTGCGCCGTTTTCTGACTCAGTTTCTCCAGCGCATCCAGGTCAGCCTGGAGTGTCTTGTCGGCCTCGACTTCGTTACGGTCGGCCTGCACGGCCTTGAAACGTTCGGACTCCGCGATGGCCTTGCCGAGTTCCTCGGCCTTTGTCAGGATGTCTTTCACGAGTGCTCTCCCATTATGAGCGACATTGCCTCCGACCGGGTTGCGGGGTTCTCACGGAAGATGCCGCGGACACTTGACGTCACCGTGCGGGCTCCGGGCTTCTTCACGCCGCGCATGGTCATGCAGAGGTGTTCGGCCTCGATGATTGCGAGTGCGCCGCGCGGCTTGATGGTGTCCATTATGCTCTCGACGATCTGGGTGGTAAGGCGCTCCTGGAGTTGGAGACGACGTGAATACAGGTCAACGATGCGAGCAAGCTTGCTGATGCCGGTGACCTTCCTGGCTGGCAGATAGGCGACGTGCGCCACGCCCACAAAGGGCAGCAGGTGGTGCTCGCACATGGAATAGAAGGGGATGTTTCTGACCAGCACTATCTCGTCGTGCTGGTCTGAGTCGAGCAGCTTGATGAAGCTGGCGGGCTCGATGTTCATCCCGCCGAATATCTCTTCGCACATTCTGGCGACCCGCTCGGGCGTGTCCTTGAGTCCTTCGCGTTTCGGGTCTTCGCCGATGCCTTCCAGCATCAGGAGCACGCCCTTCTTGATTTTTTCCTTGTCCATTGTCGTCTCGCTAGCGACGCATGAGGTCCTTCATCTCCCGCACCGCCTGGTCCAGTCCGGTGAAAATGGCGCGGGAGATAATGCTGTGGCCAATGTTGACTTCTTCCACTTCGGGAATGCGGACGAGTGGTCTGATGTTGGCGTAGTTGAGACCGTGGCCGGCGTACACCCACAGCCCCAGGCTCCGGGCCAGTGTGGCCGCGTGCGCCAGCTCGGACAGGCGCTGCGTGGCCTGGGCTTCATTTTTTGCGTTGGCGTAGGAGCCGGTGTGGAGCTCGACGCACTGTGTGCCGCTCTCTGCGGCCGCCCGAACCGCCTCGGCGTCGGGGTCGATGAACAGACTGACACGGGTCCCGGCTTCGGCGAACCGCTCGGCCGCTGACCTGATGCTGTCGAGCGCGCCCCGCACGTCGAGGCCGCCCTCGGTGGTCAGTTCTTGGCGTCGTTCGGGCACGAGGGTGACCTGCTCGGGTCCGACGTCGAGGGCGATGCCGATGATTTCGCTGGTGCAAGCCATTTCCAGGTTGAGCTTGGTCTGCACAGTTTCGCGGATCAGGCGCAGGTCTCTGTCGCGGATGTGGCGGCGGTCTTCGCGGAGGTGTATGGTGATGCTGTCGGCACCAGCCAGTTCGGCGATGCCTGCGGCGATCACCGGCTCCGGCTCGGTCCCGCCGCGCGCCTGCCTTAGCGTGGCCACGTGGTCGATATTAACACCCAGCCTGACGGGGTCCATCTCGTTTGTCCTTCCTTATTTCGGGGTTTCGGGCTTGATTTGAACCACGACCGCGGGCGGTTCGCTGAGGATTTCAATCCCTGACCGTGCGGAGAACTCCACTTGCTTCTTCCGGTCGAGCGTTTCTTCCGGATTATCTATCTCGGTGAGGTCAACGAACGCCCGGAGGCGTGGCTGCTCCAGCAGTTCCTTGGGCCCGCGAATCTCAACCGTTGGGATGGTGGTATATGGCTTTGTCTTGTCCGGCGTCAGCAGGGTGTAAAGGAACCCTGGGAGGCCGCGGACCTCGACGGGCACATGGGAGATTTTTTTCGTCGCTTCCGGCACTACTTCTATCCACACCACGACGGTTGATGGGGCTAGCCTGAGGCAATCGAGCGTCCGCCCCCCGCTCTTTACCACCTGCCTGCCCTTGAGCCTCAGTTTGGTGTTGAGCGCCAAGGATGGCAGCCACTTACCGGCGTCGAGGTTGCTGATAGGTACGGGCAGGGTCTCGATGGTGTCAATCTGTGCCAGGATGCTCTTAGGGCCCCGACCGATCACCTGTTTAGGCACCGGATACGCCTTGTGGATACGCAGCCCGCTCTTCACCTCACCGGTGAGTTTCTGCTCGACGGTCAGCCGCTTCTGACCCATCTGGTCGAGCTGGATGGTTACCCGGGACGGCCGAATGTCGGTCACCACGATATTCGGGGCGAGGTTACGGATGTCGGACGGTTCAATGAGAAGCGTAATTGGCTGTGGTGCTTCAGACGTATCAGGTAACTTGTCATCCAGTTTCTCCAACACGTTGATTTCGGCGGCGAGGTCCTCCTTGTTCAATCGGTTCATCGCCGGGGTGGGCCCGCGGAGGCTCAGCCGCACCTCGTCCGAAGTGCTGCTCAGGATGAACTTATCACCCGGGACTGTGCAGACAAGCGGAACGCGCTCGGCCTGGTCTGTTTTGCAGGTCTTCCTGCTGACGTAAACCCACGCAATCACGGCCAGCAGCAGCGAAAGAAGCTTGAGCCATCTGTTCTTCAGTAGAAAATTCAGAAGCTTCTTCAAGTCAACTCCTCTATGGGCACCGACTGAAAGCCTTCTCCGACCGAGACCGCGTGCAGGAGCCTCCGCAGCGCTTTTTCGGCTATGTTGCGAGTCAAAGAGCGTTGCTGCGCCACGGACACCTGGCCGGTCTCTTCCGAGACTACAATGGCTACTGCGTCCGATTCTTCAGTCACTCCAACCGCCGCACGGTGACGAGTGCCCAGGCTGCTATCGATGTTGGGATTCTCCGACAAGGGGAACAGGCACCCCGCCGCGACCACCCGGTCGCCGCGGATCACTACCGCGCCGTCGTGGAGCGGTGAATCTTTCTTGAATATGCTGACCAGGAGCTCCTCCGAGACCTCGGCATCAAGCCGGACGCCGCCCTCGGTGTAGGTCTTCAGGCCGACCGAACGCTGCAAAGCGATCAGCGCCCCCGTCCGCTGCCGCGACATCGCCATTACCGCCTTCGTAATCTGCTGTGAAACGTCCCACCGCTCCTGGAGGAAGGCGGTGAACACGGGGCTCTGGCCCACCCGAACCAGGGCGCTCCGTAGCTCCGGCTGGAATATGACGATCAGCGCAATCACCAGAGACAGCAGGCCGTTGGTGATCAGCCAGTTGAGCACGTCCAACTGCAGCGTCTCCGCCACAGTGATGGAGATGACGACGACGATACCGAGGACGGCGCCAAGGCCTCGCAATATCCCCGCGCCTCGACTGCCGCGCAGGAAGGCAAGGACGCAGTATATCATGACCGAAAGTAGGCCTATCTCGAGCAGGGCCCGCCAAGTGAAAATCTGGACCACGGTCAACTGTCCCCGCCTGTGTGCCGGCCGCCGCGCCGAACAACATCGGCCATTGCTGCGGCCTCTGCCGCCTCTGTTACATCGTGGACTCTAATTATAGACGCCCGTCCCGCAATGCTCAAGACATTTAGCGCCAGGGTCGCATTGGTCCGCTCGCCCACTGGCAGGCCGAGGGCACGTTGAATCATTGATTTCCGCGAGCATCCCATCAGAATGGGGCGGCCAAGGCTGGCGAGCACAGGAAGTCGCCGTACGATCTCGCAGTTGTGGGAGAGGGTCTTCCCGAACCCGATCCCGGGGTCCAGGATGATTCGCTCGTGCTCCACGCCCGCCTCCGCCGCTGTTGCCATCGCCCGCCGCAGGTACAGAGAGATTTCGCCCAGCAGGTTGCGGTATGTCGGATTTTTCTGCATCGTGCGCGGCGCGCCCTGCATGTGCATCAGAACCAGCGCAGCACCGGCACGTGCCACGCGGGCGGCCATGTCCGGGTCGGCGAGCGCAGTCACATCGTTCACCACGCACGCACCAGCGTCGAGTGCGGCCGCCGCGACCACAGCTTTACCGGTATCGATAGAGACGTGAACGGCGCAGCGTCTTACAAGTTCGGCGACCACGGGCTCGGTTCGGCGCCTTTCTTCGGCCGCGGGGACAGGCCTGGCGCCGGGGCGGGTCGAGTCGCCCCCGACGTCCAGTATGTCGGCGCCCTGTTCGGCCAGCCGCAGGCCGTGTTCGACTGCTCTGTCCTTGTCCAGCCACTTCCCGCCGTCGGAGAACGAGTCGGGTGTGGTGTTGATTACGCCCATCACGAGCGTCCGCCCGCCACAGTGGACAGGCCCACGGGGAGAAGGGACATTGAACTGGCGCGTGCTGAAAGCGTCGAGCGCGGCGCAGGCAGCGGCGGCGTGCCCGCCTTCGAGCGCTCGAGCGGCAGACCGGACGGTGTCCGGGTCGCCAGCGATAGCCCTGCCACCTTCTAATTCGAGCCTGGTCGGGCGCCAGGCGTCGTCCCACCCGGTGACCAGTGGGTTAAGTTCGAGGGCGGGTTCGGAAATAAGGGATGAAAAGGGCAATGCGCCCTTCCTCGACGACGGGTCCACGGCAGGTCACGTTCCGGGCGCCGCGTCTTGCTCGGCGTCAACAGGTTCCGATTTGCCTTCGGGTTCCGGCGATTCCGTGTTGGTTTCCTGCGCGGTATCCGTTTTTGCGGACTGGTTTTCCCGGCCGGGCTCACCCAGGTCCGGGAGCTTGCCACCGCGCATGATGGTGTCGACCTGGTCGGCGGTCAACACTTCACGCTTGAGCAGTTCGTTGACCACGGCCTTCACCCGCTCGCTTTGGCTGCCAAGGATGTTTCTGGCCTTGGCGGTACACTCGTCGATGATTTTCCTGATTTCCTTGTCGATTTTTTGCGATATCGCCGAGCTGACCTGCTGGTGGCGGGTGACCTCCCGGCCGAGGAAAAGGTGCTCCTCTTCAGCCTGATAAACAACAGGGCCGAGTTCGTCGCTCATCCCCCACTGGCAGACCATGCGGCGGGCGAGTTCGGTTGCCCGCTTGAGGTCGGAGCTGGCGCCAGCCTGAATGACGTCGCAGAACAGTTGTTCGGCGACGCGGCCGGCCATCAGCGTGCAGATTACGGCGAGGGCCTTGCGCTTTCCGAAGACATAGGAATCTTTTTCCGGCAGGTGCATGGTGGAGCCGAGGGCCGTGCCCCTTGGGATGATGGCGACTTTGTGGAGCGGCTCGTGGTCGGGGTGCAAGTGTGCGACAATGGCGTGGCCGGCCTCGTGAAATGCAATCATCTCGCGCTCGCTCTGATCGATGACCTTACTGCGTTTCTCACGACCCCACATCACCCGGTCGCGGGCCTCCTCCATATCACTGAGTTCCACCGCGTCGCTGTCCCGCAAGGTTGCGAGGATTGCGGCTTCGTTGACCAGATTTTCCAAGTCGGCGCCGGAGAACGTCGGTGTGCTGCGGGCGACTGACTCGAGGTCATTTTCGTCCTTCAGTTTGATTTTCTTGGCGTGCACCTTCAGGATGGCTTCGCGGCCCTTGATGTCGGGCAGTTCGACGGCGATGTGGCGGTCGAAGCGCCCCGGCCGCAGCAGGGCGGGGTCGAGCACATCTGGCCGGTTCGTCGCGGCAATTACGATGATGTTAGCGTCCGTCTCGAAGCCGTCCATCTCGACCAGAATGGCGTTGAGGGTCTGCTCCCGCTCGTCGTGCCCTCCACCGAGTCCGGCCCCGCGCACGCGCCCGACCGCGTCGATCTCGTCAAGGAAGATAATGCACGGCGAACTTGACTTAGCCTGCTGGAAGAGATCGCGGACGCGTGAGGCGCCGACACCAACAAACATCTCCACGAAGTCTGAGCCGCTTATGGAAAAAAACGGCACGTCAGCCTCACCGGCGATGGCCTTGGCGAGCAGGGTCTTGCCTGTGCCGGGCTGGCCGATTAGGAGGGCACCCCTGGGCAGCCGGCCGCCCAGCCGGCGAAACTTGTCGGGGTTCTTCAAGAACTGGATGATCTCGGTGACCTCTTCCTTGGCTTCCTTGATGCCAGCGATGTCGTCGAACGTGACTTTGGTCCGCTCTTTCTGTGCCAGTCTGGCTCGGCTCTTGCCAAAGGACAGGATGCTCTGTCCGCCCGGGGCGCGCATGTGCCGGAAGAAGAAGAAATACAGCACGCCGAAGATGAGGATCCACGGCAGGAGGTTGACGAAAAGAGTCCAGAGCTTTCCTGCTGCGGCCGCATCATAGAGCTCTATTGCCGGCCTTTTCCCGTCCTTGACCTCAGGGGTGTTGTTGTATTTCTTTATCTCTCCGTAAAGCTCCTTGATCTGGACGGAATCAGCGCTGTAGCCGGTTTCGTATCTTATCAGTTTCACGTCCGAGCCGTGCGGCCACTGTTCGCCGTGCGGCGGCTGGCGCAGTTCACCTTCCCAGTAGTCAGCCTTGATGGTCACCTTGCTGACGCAGCCGTTTTCGACGTCGCTGAGAAAAACGCCATTATCTACTTTCTTGAAATCCTCGAACGAGTCCGCAGTTAGGTTGTAGAAGAGAACGACCATGAGGACAATAAGTACCCAGAAGAACCAGCCTTTAAGGAAAGAGAGCTGGGGCTTTTTCGGTTTCTGGCGTTGGGGCAGGTCTTTGGCGGAGTAAGGCAACTTGCTACTTCCTCACCATGTCTCAAAAATGTGGCTGACCACCTTACGAGCCATCTTCCACATGGCCTCGGCGCGGGCGTCGGTCTCGCTTATGTTTGACGCCACCTCGTACTCGGCCGACCGCCTCACATTCCTGCCCGAAGAGATTACCTTCGCCGGCCTGCCCCGTGAGGGCAGCCTTGTGAATTCATAGCTGACCTCAAGTACGCAGGAATATCTCGCAACTTCGTCGTTGTCGTCCTCGTCAAATTCGCGCAAGACCGAGTGCTTGTAGGAGTCTATCGAGCCGGTAATAACTGCGTCGGCCTTGCCGCGGGTGGCTATCCGCAGGCGCGTCTTGGCCGAAATCTCGCGCTGCAGGGCGGTTGCAAACTGGAACTCGACATCCGTATAGAGCGTTTTATTTTTGAATATCTCGATTGCGACTGTCTCCACGTCCTCGGCGCCCGGCGGCATGGCGAAATGGTGTGAGTAGCCCCTGCACCCCGGGAGCGCAATCCACGCGATGATGGCGAGTCCCACGGCCGGATAAAGTCCGCGTTTCATTTCGATGCCTTGCGGCGTTCCTTCTGAATAAACAACACCAGCCTCGCGGCGGCTTCGCTGTAGCGGGTGCCGGGGTAGTTCTCGATTACTTCGCGCAGGTGCGCCAGACCGGGGGCCAGTTCGCCCTGTTTCAGATAGAACGTCACCATGCGCAGATGGTGTTCCGCAGCCAAGTCGAGGGCGGCGTCGAGATATCTGTCGGCGGTGCGCATGTCATCCGCGTCGAGCGGTGCCGTTCGCAGTTTTCTCAGCCGCTCCCGCGCCTCCAGCACGTGGCCCATGTTTCTCACCGGCCGGTCAATTTGCCTGTATTCGCACAGTGCAGCCCCAAGTTGGGCTTGCGCACGCAGCCGAGGATCCCGAACACCCTTGACTGCGGCGTCGAACTCGAACCCGGCGTCGGCGAAACGGTGGTTCTCATAATAGTATTTACCCAGCGCCGTGTGAGCCTCAGCGGCCAGCTCGCCGTAGGGGGCGCGGTTTGTTACTTTTTCCAGGAAGTCCACGCCCTGTGAATTGCCGCTCCCGAGCAGCCGCTTTCCGGTTTCCACGCATGTCCTGTCGGCCCTGGTAAGATAGCGCGAGTGAGAGAACCGCCGGTAGAGGTCACAGAACGCCTCGAACGCCGCCTGTTCCCTTCCGGCTGCAATATATTCCTCGCCGCTGAGGTACTGTGCCAGGTCGGCGCGCCGGTCATGCTCGAACTCTTGGGCGAACTCGCCGAATGCTGTCGCAGCCGCTGCATGCTCGCCAGCAGAACGCAGGCTCACCGCCCTGTCGAACTCTGCATCGGTATCGACGTAGGCGCCTTCGTTCTGCGCCGCGCAGCTGAAACAAACCGCGCTCAGCACACACAGGGCCAGCCTCGGTCGTGACGTTGCCATAGCCTCCAGCACCTGTCTCATTTTCGGATTATAGCACCACCGCTGTTTTCGGTCAAGCGGAGGTTGTTTCTGAGTTCCGTTAGTTCAGAATCCGAAAGCCATTGCCTGGCCGGTGCACCTCCCTCAATCATCGCCTTGTTCAGGCGCAGTGCTGCCTTGAATTGCTTCCCTGCCTCGGCGCCCGCTCTCGCAAGCAACAGTGCCTCGCCGTATAACTTCCTGTATCCCGGCTGGGTAGGGGCATATCTTGTAGCCAGGTAAAGCTCCACGGTGGCAGGGACAACCGCGGCAAGACTCTCGTGCCGGGGCGAGGGAAGTGAAAGCTCCGCCCGCCTTTGCCTATATTCAACAAGGTATTCCCGAAGCACAACGGGCCGGGACGCCGCAACCATTCTGAACACCAGCCCCAGGCGCGCGTGGTAGTCGGCGAACGATGGATTGAGCTCCACCGCACGCCTCCAGGCATTTATCGCCCTTTCTAAATCTGCCGTGTCGCCGCCGGCGACAAAAGCGCGTTTCGAATAATAGGCCCCCAGCGCGGCGAACGCCTCGTGGTCCAACGGGTTGAGCCGACAAGCAGTCTCCAGCGACCGGCGCGCCTCCGGCGACGCGCCCCGAGCGGACCGCGAGATGCGGACCCCAGAGACCCGGTACGCATCCGCCTGGGACATCCGCGTTGCAGCATAGAGAACACCAAGAACCGCAGCACTCACCACAATCAGGACCCATAACCGGCGCGAGCCTTCCAAGCGAAGGGGCCTTCCGCAAGCCCACGGCGCCGCCGCAAGCCCCGCCACCATAAACGCCACATAGCCCAGGCCCTCCACGTGGAGGTCCAGGTCTATGACCGAGTGCAGCACAAACGCAACCAAGCCTAACGACAGCCCCCTGGTGAGCGCCGCCTGCGACGGCAGCCCGTCCTCCTTCCCGCCAGAGGCGCGATATGCCAGCCACCACAGCGTAATGAACAGGAGCACCAAACTCGCATTGATACCGGCATCGTCGGACACGGCCAGCGACCGCCCCAGGAGCGACGCACCGGCCAGCCCGAGCACTCCAGCCGCGGGAAACAAGGCGCGATGAACGGCACTATCGCCCTGACCGCGGAGCCAACCAGCTTTCGATTTCGCTTCTCCGCGTGCGGGCCCGCCGCGTCGAAACGCCCCCCAAATCACCAACACCCAGAACGCCACGTAACCGGCCGCTGCTGCCGGCCCGCACTCCGACAGCATCTGCACGTAATCATTATGGGCGTGTTTCACCTCTTCTGCCGCGACTAACTGGTGCCGCATATAGTGGTTCTTGAAGTTGCCCGGCCCCACGCCGAGGAGCGGGCGTGACTGCCACATCGACACCCCGGCAGCCCAGTATTGAACCCGGACGCGGGCTGAGCCGCCAAACTCGTCCCACATCCCCGCCATGCGGCCTCGGCGCGCCGGCGAGACCAGCAGCACCGCCGCAAGCACCGCCGCAGCACCGCACACCCCGCCGCCCGTCAGCACCCAGCGCCGCGTCGGCCAGCCTCGCGCCTGTGTGAGCACAAACAACGCCAACACCGCCGCGCCAGCCCGCCAGCCGCCCGTCGAGAAGGTGAAAAACAGCCCCACCAGTATTACGAGAACCGAAGCGCCGAGAACATAGCGCCCCACGCGACGCCTCGCGTAGAACAACAACACAATCGAAGGCGGGATCAAAATCAATAAGAACCCCGCCAAACTGTTAGGCAGGGCGAACGTCGAAAAAACCCGTTTCACCCTTGTCCGCTGAACCAGCGAAGGGTAGTCCCGCTCCGTCAGGCCCCTTTCCTGCATCTCCTCGAGGGTGCCCGCCTTGTCCGCCTCAAGCTGAACACGGGTCAAATCGAGCAGCACCGCGTACTGCAAAACCCCATAGGCTGCGATGGGCAGCGCAAGGGCGCAGAGCGCTCGCACTACGCGCCGCCTGTCCGGTTCACTGCCGCCGCTCCAGAATCCGAGCAGGAATGCCGCGGCGTATCCGAGCCAGGTGAGAACTGTCACCAGCGCCGCCTGGTAGCAGTCGGAGAAAACGCCCGAAATCGACGCCACCACCAAGACCACCGCTCCGGCCCAGGCAAGTCCTCCACGCGGCAGAACCACCCGCCGTCCGAATATCATGCCCAGCGCCCAGAAGAGAGCCCCCGCCATGCCGACGGCAAGGATGAGCAGTCGCAGAGACCTCCCTGTGGTTGCAGCGACCGGCAGCATCACCGCCGAGGCGACCAGGAGGAAGATCGCCCCTCCTCGAACGCCGGTAACGAGCCGGCTGGCCGCCGCTGATTGGCCGGAGAGCTTCTCGCCCTTCAATCACTGTTCCCCTGGGAATTGTTTTGGCCGCGGCGGCCGGTGTGTTCGAGCAGCCAGATAAGCACAAGCATCACGGCTACGTTCGCAAAAACGAGCAGCGACATCGCAGCCCCGAGCTTCAGCAGCAGCGGCGCCAGCAGTCCGGTGCATAACGTAACAAGACAAATGGTGAGCACCGCCGCTCGCCTATTCATACCCAGCGCCACCAGTCGATGCGAAAAATGATGCCGGTCACCGCGAAAAACTGACCTGCCCGCCGCCAACCGGATAATGATTACAGAAAGCATGTCGTATATGGGAACCGCCAGAATGACCAGCGGCATCAGCAGGGTCGAGACCGGATTGTGACCGTGACCTGGCATGTAAAAAGTGAACAGAATAGTCAGCACCCCCAGCATGTAGCCCACGAACATGCTGCCGGCGTCGCCCATGAAAAGCGAAGCAGGCGGAAAATTGAACAGCAGGAACCCACCCAGTGCGCCGCCAAGCACCAGCAGCATCGCAGCCAGGAAATACTGCTGCGTCAGAATTGCCACCACCAGAAACACAAACGAAGCCACACCGCCAACCCCCGCACTCAGCCCGTCCATATTGTCCAGAAGATTGAACGCATTCGTTATCACCACCAGCCACACCACGGTATAGATGAACGAGAGTTCCTTTGACCCCACGAACGCGGTTACGCGAAGCTCGTCGGCAGCCTGCCACAGCAACCCCGACACCACCGCCTGCACAGCCAGCCGCGTCCACGCAGGAAGCCCGAACAAAGCATCCAGCAGCCCGAGGGCGAAAATCGCCGCACCACCCCCCAGAACATACAGAACCAGCGGCGAACGGTCGGCGATCTGAGGAATGTGCTCCCGCAATACCCCAGGCAGCCACGACGCCACTCCGCCGCTATTCTGCAAAACCGCAAAAACTACACCC
>JAUWIN010000130.1 GCA_030605345.1 Candidatus Brocadiia bacterium | reverse complement strand
GAACACACCAATGTCGCCCCCTCAGTGCCCGAAGCGAGTATGGCCTGATGAAAGGAGGCGTCGTCGATGTAATACTCTGTTTTTGACTTGCGTTTGACCCCATACAGCGGTGGCTGGGCGATGTATATGGCGCCGCGGTCGATGAGCTGGCGCATGTGCCGGAAGAAGAAGGTGAGCAACAGCGTTCGGATGTGCAGGCCGTCCACGTCGGCGTCGGTCATGATGATGATCTTGCCGTAGCGGGATTTGTCCGGGTTGAACTCCTCGGCGCCGCTCCCCGTGCCCAGGGCGCTGATGAGGATGCTGATCTGTTCGTAGTTGAGCATCTTCTCAATCCGGGCTTTCTCCACGTTCAATATCTTCCCCTGAAGCGGCAGGATGGCCTGGAAGGTGCTGTCCCGGCATTGCTTTGCGTTGCCTCCGGCCGACTGGCCCTCGACGATGAACAGTTCGGTGGTTTCGACGTTTTTAGAGGAGCAGTCGGACAGTTTGAGCGGGAGGCTGCCGGAGGTGAGCACGCCCTTGCGGCGGGTCAGTTCGCGGGCTTTCCTTGCGGCCTCCCGCGCCTGCGCCGCCTGGACGGCCTTGTTGATGATGATCTTGGCCACCGCGGGATTTTCTTCAAGGAACGTGCCCAACATCTGATTTACCATGGACTCCACTACGCCTTCGATGCCGGGGTTGTTAAGCCTGCTTTTAGACTGGGCTTCGAACTGCGGTTCGGGCAGCATTACGCTCAGGACCGCGGTCAGCCCTTCCCGCACGTCCTCGCCCAGCGGGGCCTTCTCATTTTTGAGCAGTTTTTGGGCCCGCGCGTAATTGTTGAACGTGCGCGTCATCGCCGACCGCAGGCCGCTGAGATGTGTCCCCCCGTCGTGGGTGTGGATGTTGTTGGCGAACGAGAGCATAAGTTCGGTGTACGAGTCGGTGTATTGCAAGGCCAGTTCGACGCATACTTCGCCTTCCTGCTTCTTGAAATGGACGACCTTTTTGTGGAGGACGTTCTTGCCTTCGTTGAGATGCTTTACAAACGCGGTGATGCCCCCCCCGTAGCAGAACGTTTCCTCGCGCTCAGCGGCTTCGTCGCTGATCTTTATGGTGATACCGCTGTTGAGGAAGGCGAGTTCCCGCAGCCGCTTGCAGATGGTCTCGTAACTGAACTCAGTAACCTCGAATATCTCGGGGTCGGGCTTGAACGTTATCTTGGTGCCTGTCCCTTTTGCCTTGCCCAGGACCTTGAGCCGAGAGGTGGTCTTCCCGCGTTCGTATTCCTGGCGATATAGTTTGCCGTCACGTTTGATGTCAACTTCGAGCCATTCGCTGAGCGCGTTGACGCACGAGACACCGACGCCGTGGAGCCCGGCGGCCACCTTGTAGGAGGTGTGGTCGAACTTGCCGCCGGCGTGGAGCTTGGTCATGATGACCTCGACCGCCGGCATGCCCTCCCCCTGGTGGAGATCAACCGGTATCCCGCGGCCGTCGTCGGAGACGGTGCAACTGCCGTCGATGTTCAGCCGGAGCGAGATGGTGCTGCAATACGCTGCAACAGCCTCGTCAATGGAGTTGGCCACCACCTCTTCTACCAGCTGGTGCAGGCCACGGACGTTCGTGTCCCCGACATACATCGCGGGGCGCCTGCGAACACCCTCTATGCCGGGTAAGACCTTGATGTCGCCTGCGGTGTAGGTGGGTTGGCTTGCTTGTGCCACTGGTTCCTTCCTGATGTATCCGGCGCCGGGCCCTTCAGGCTGCCGATCCGGAACCTGATGTCCCTCACGCGCACGCCCCTCATACTCTCCCTGAGGGAGCGCAAAAGTTCCGGCTTCCTGAACGTGGCGAGCATCTGAAGCCACGGGGCCGAATCAACTTCGACGTAAAGTATGCACCTATCGAAGCCGACAACACGGGTATGCTTGCAGACCTCCGCTCCGACCACCTCCGGCCAGCAGTCATAGACCTCCGGAGAACGCAGCTTCTGGTCTAAGCCCGAGGAGTGCATGTATTTCGCCAGAACCTCGCCAACCGGCTCCGGGCCGCCGCGGCGTCCCTCCCGCGTGCTCATAGGCTACGTCTCCTGGAGCTGGACGGGCATAACGACATATGTGTAATCCTTGCCAGCCTTCACCAGCGCCGCACTGGTGCTGTCCTTGAACGAGACAGTGACCTCTTCATCCCCGACTACTTTGAGCATGTCGGTAAAAAAGTCGGGGTTGAAGGCAATATCCAGCGGCTCGGCGTCGTACTTGGCACCCTCGGCCTCGACTGCGGCGTGTCGCCCCTCGAGCGACTGGCTGCTCAGGAGCAGCGCGTCCTTCTTGATGGAGAACCTCACAGAGCGCGATTCTCCCGCGGTGATGAGTGCGGTGCGCCGGATGGCTGAATGCAGTTTCGCGGTGGGGACGGTCATGGTCTTGTCGCAATCTTTTGGAAGGACCTCCTCGTAGTTGGGGAACTGCCCCTCGATCAGCCTGGTGGACAGCGTGCCCGCTGCGGTCTGAACGACCACCTGGTTGTCGCCCATTTCCACCTTGACCTTTTCCTCAGGGTTCACCATCAGTTTCTCGAGAAGGGCCATCGCCTTGGTGGGGATGATTGGTTCGGCGGCCACGCCGCCCTTGTTTATCGCCTTGCCCTTCACCAGCGCCAGGCGGCGGCCATCTGTCGCAACCAGCCTCAGCACCTCGCCCTTGAGCGAAAACAGGATGCCGTTCAAAGCATACCTCGCCTGCTCCTGCGCCGCGGCGAACACTGTCCGCGCGATCATCGTTTTCAGCTCACCAGCAGCGACTGTCACGGCCTTCTTGTCGCTGAACCCCGGCATCTCCGGAAAGTCCGCCGAGTTGTCGCATGGGAAGTCGTAACTGGCGCCGGTGTATGAAATGATGCACTTGCTCTCCTCCGTGGCCACGGAGATGTCCTTGGTGGTCGCTTCTCGGGCGATGTTCGACGCCTGCGCCGCCGGCAGCAGCACCTCGCCCGGCTCCTCGACCTCCACCTCGGCCAATCCGCCACCGGCGCACCGGAGCCCCACCTCCAGGTCCGTCGCCATCAGCTCCAGTCCGCCAGAGGCAGATGCCACCAGTTTGATGTTTTCCAACACCGGTTTGGGGCTGCGGGCAGGCACCACCGAGCCGACCAGCGCCAGGCTGTCCGCCAGAACTTTTGTCTCACATCTGAACTTCATGTATGTTCCTCCCAAAGTTATATTGACAGACTGTGAAGCACCGCCGACCAAGCTACTGCTCGCTCCGCCGAGCCAGCTATGATGCGGAACAGGAATCGACTTGGCCGGCTGCCCTGATACGGCAGGCCCACCTCTGGCGGATGGCCTGAGGGCGGCTCGCTCTCGTCTCGGCGAAGCCGCCGAGACGAGCGAACATAACTCGAACAACTTTAATCATGATACCAGACCAGCCCATTCAAGTCAAAGCAAACGCACCCGAATTCTGCCTAAATCTTCTAGTAGATGCGGTCATATGTATCTCACCTTTTCAGTCCGCCTTTGGCGGATAGGGCAGGCTTGCCCGCCTCAGGCGGGCCGACACGGCGGCGTTACAAGGGTAGAGTGTAGATGGTGTCAAGGGCTCGCCGAATTGTCCTTGACAGCCTGCGCTGACACGTTCTAATGGCCTTTATCGGGGCTTTGTTTCGGGGGTTTCTGTTGAGTCACATAAACCGGAGTCAGTTCAGGAAGGTGAAATTCGCATGTCCCCACTGTGGGCACCATCTCAAGGCT
>JAUWIN010000120.1 GCA_030605345.1 Candidatus Brocadiia bacterium | reverse complement strand
CTGATTAAGAGTCAGATGCTCTACCAATTGAGCTAAGGGCGCGTTGTTTGCCGCAAATCAGCCCGTCGACAGCCTCTGGGCCTAACGACGCTGGCGCATGAACGCCTCAAGAGCCTGGGCTTCGCTTTTGTAGATGTCAAATATCTTGTTGAGACGCGTAATCTCAAACGCCTCATAGATGGTTGGGGCGACGTTACACAGTTTCAAAACGCCGGTGTTGGTCCTCAGCGACTTGTGTAGTGAGATCAATTTACCCAAAACGGCGCTGGACAGATACTGGAGTTTCTTCACGTTGACCAGCATTTTCAGCACGCCGTTCTCCTCGACCATTTTGGTCAATTCGGCACCAATCAGTTTGATGTCTCGCCGACCGACTACCTTTGGGTCGGTGAACTGCACGATGGTAACGCCTTGCTCGACCCGTGACATCAAATGCGACGGGTTTCCATCCATTTGCCGATCCCGGCTACCTGCGATTGATTCGCAGACATTCTAGGGTTTTCCTAAATGTTGTCAATCCGGTGTTGCGTTTCCTTTGGGGCGTGCTATCGCTGCCAGCCGCAAATCCTCCGCACCTTTTCGATAAGCTTCTTCTGACGACCGGTTTTGTCGGCTTTGAACCACAGCTCGAACCTTGCGTCATAGGAGTGGGACCAGTCGCCCTCGTACACGGTGACGTCAGTGTTGTAGAAGAACAGTTCGTTCGGGTCTTTGGACCAACCGATTCGTTCACTAGAGTGCCGGTATATGCTCCATCGGGAGAGAGTTTTGTTAGTCTTGGCGTCGGAGACCT
The DNA here is from genome assembly GCA_030605345.1 of Candidatus Brocadiia bacterium. Classification (GTDB taxonomy): domain Bacteria; phylum Planctomycetota; class PUPC01; order PUPC01; family PUPC01; genus JAUWIN01. Next base: position 3,668 of record JAUWIN010000120.1, on the reverse strand, counting down.
TCAGGTACACAAGGCCGTCGGCGGCCGGGTTCACCCGGGCGTACACGTTATAGTTGCCCGGTTGGAAGCTGTCCTCGATTTGAATCGAGGGTTTACCTTTCTTCACGCCTTCTTCCGGCATCAGGCCTGGTGCGTAGCCGAGATTGGCGATCGTCGTCTCCTCTTCGCGGATCCCCTTGAGGAAGCCGGCGAGCCACTTCAGAGCTTGGCGGGTCCGCGTTCGCGGCTCGACCTTGGTCTGTTCGAAAAACTCGAACCAGAGATCGTCCTTGCCGACAACGAGGTAGGACTCGATGCCTTGGTCGGAGCTCTTCAGGTTTAGATTTATCTTTCCGTCCATCGGGTCGGCTTGTTTGATGAACGAGAATTTCCTGAAGGCCCCACCGCCTTGCTTTGAGAAGCGGAAGAGAGAACGCTCCTGCCACGAGGCGTCGTCGGAATGCTGGGAACGATAACCGTTCAAACTGACTGTCCAGCGCCCGTTTTTCTTCGTTCTGCGATAGCAGATGGTTTCGCCGCGCTCTTCGAACACGCGCCATTCAGGCGACGCCTGGAGATGGCGCCGCAGGATGTGCGCCTTCCCTTTGGCCAGATATTTCAGGTTCGGCAGCTGGATGTTGACCAGCGTGTTTCTGGGTGTTTCCTCGGTGGCGGGGTACGTCTGTGATAGTTTCAACGCTTTCTTGAGATTCTTGACTCGGTCGTACCTCGCCGTTACTTTCCAATGCTTCGGGTGGCGCGCGGTTTTCGCGAGCCAGTCCACCGTTTTCTTATCGAGCTTGTTGATGCGGGGCACGTCGAACCCATGCTCAGGCAATTTCGGTGCTGTTCCGTTGACTTCACCCTTCTTTATAGCCTCGACCAGGGCATCGTGATTGATCTCATAGAGCAGCAGCTTGTTGTTTCGGATGTCGTAGTGCTGGAGACCGCACATGATTTGCGGCTTTACCTTGGATTTAGGCTGATCATCGGCCTGCCTTTTCTTGGGTTCCGGCATCTGTTGGCGATACATCAGGAAACGGTGCGGGCCCACCACGAGTGTCCGGACTTGGAGCGTGTCCTCTTTTGTCGCCAGGGCGGCAGTATCTCCGCGAATGAAGCGGCAGGAGTAATGCGTACCGACCTTCTCAAAAGAGACGTACTGGTCCTGCGAGCGGAACTTCACGCCCTGCTTCTTCCACGCGCCAGCCAGCTCCTCGTCCAGGATACCTTTATCCCAGTACCCGCTCAGGTCGTCGACAGGGATACAACTGCCGGCCGCGATGCACAGGACCACGGCTGCGACCACAAACTGGCTCGTTCTTTGAATCCAGGGCTTTCGCGACATTTGCTGCCTCCCAGACTGGCGTTCAGTTGACTTGTTCGAGCTTCACCTGCGCCGTTTCGAGGCGCGCCAAGCACCGGTCCTTGCCCATGATCTCCATCGATTCGAACAGGGGCGGCGACTTGGCACTGCCGGTGACCGCGACGCGGAGGGTCATGAAGAGCTGCCGCACTTTGAGCCCGAGACGTTCGCACAGCTCCCGCCCGAGCCGTTCGAGCGCCTCCGTGGTCCAGTCGTCGACCGCCTTGAACGCCGGGACGCAGGTCGCGAGCGCCTCCGCAGTTGTCTCCGGCGTCATCTTCTTCGCGACGAGCAGTTCCGCCCCATAGTCCAGTTCGTCGGTGAAGAAAAACCACGTCCACTTGTCGAACTCCGCCAGCGTTTTCATCCGTTCCTGGATGATTGCCACCATCTTGGCTGTTTTTTCGCCCTGGTCTAACTGCCCGACTGATGCGAATGGCCGGAGCCGCTCTATGAGCTCGTCGATGCTCAGCTGGCGGATGTAGGTTCCGTTGAGCCACTCGAGTTTCTTCATGTCAAAAATCGGCGCCGAGGTTGTGACGCGGTCCCAGGAGAACTCGCGGATCATCGTCTCCAGGCTGAAGATTTCTTTGCCCTTCTCCGCCGAAAAACCCATCAGGGCCAGGAAATTGAGCAGTGCTTCCGGCAGGTAGCCATTTTGACGATACCAGTCAAGCGAGGTCGGGTTCTTCCGCTTGCTAATCTTCGATTTGTCTGGGTTCCGCAGCAGTGGCATGTGGGCATAGGCCGGCGGCTCCCATCCGAATGCTTTATATAACAGTATATGCTTCGGCGTCGAGTTGACCCACTCTTCCGCCCGGACGACGTGCGTAATCTTCATCAGATGGTCGTCCACCACGTTTGCCAGGTGATAGGTGGGGAAGCCGTCGGACTTGAGCAGCACCTGGTCGTCGATATGGCGGTTCTGAAACACGACCTGTTGGCCTCTTTTCCTGATGAGGTCGGTGTATGCGGTCTCGCCTTCCTTTGGGACCTTGAGGCGTATGACGGGCCGCTCGCCAGCGTCAAGGTGGCTTTGGACCTCGTCTGCGGAGAGGTTTCGGCACTTGCCGTCATACATTGGGGGGCTTTTCCTTTTTTGCATTGCCTGGCGCATTCGGGCGAGTCTTTCGACAGTGCAGAAGCAGTAATACGCCGCGCCGGATTCGACCAGTTGGAGTGCATGCCGCTTGTAGATGTGGCTCCGTTCCGACTGGCGGTAGGGCGCGTACGGCCCGCCGCAGTCCGGCCCCTCGTCCCACTGGATGCCGACCCATCGCAGAGCCCGGTAGATGGCCTCTTCAGATTCCTTCGATGAGCGCTCACGGTCCGTGTCCTCGATGCGCAGTACACATTTGCCGCCATGGTGACGGGCGAACGCCATATCGAAGAGCCCTATGTAGGCCGTGCCGACGTGGGGATCACCTGTCGGGCTGGGCGCCATTCTGACTCGGACTTCACTCATAAAAACTGTCTCTCCCGAAACTGGTGGCCGATTCTGTACGGATCCGCGCTGGGAGTTCTGTCATTTTGCTTTTTTAGTCCAAAAGGATTATAAAGACATTTGTGCCGGCGGACAAGTTATCGCCAAAGTTGAAACCTGGCCAGCCGGGGCATAGGATAGAATACAGACCCTCGCTTCTTTATCATGGGGGTCTGGTGTGGCCTTTGTGGCAGAGTAGTAGCTGCCTGAGAAGCTGAAACATTCGGAGAAGTTCCTGCCTTGAACTACCTGATGACGTATTTCCTCATCCCGCTCGCCGCCTACTCGCTGGGCGCTGTCCCGTTCGGGCTACTTTTGTGCCTCCTGTTCAAGGGCGTCGATATCCGCGAGCACGGCAGCAGGAACATCGGCGCGACAAACGCCGGCCGCGTCTGCGGATTCGTCTTTTTCTTGGCCGCTTTTGCCCTGGATTTTGGAAAGGGGCTGGCGCCGGTTATTTTCGGCGGCGCGCTGGCGAAGGCATACGGTGCCGGTGCCTCATTAGAATGGGTAAAGATTCTCTACGGCGCACTGGCCATCATCGGCCACTCGTTCCCCGCACATTTAGGTTTCAGGGGCGGCAAAGCCGTGGCGACAAGCTTCGGGGTATTCGTCGGCCTGGCGCCCGTGGCCGCACTGATCACGTTTGCGGTGTGGGGATTTTTCTTCGTCGCATTCCGATACGTCTCGCTTGCCTCGATGGCGGCTGCTGTCGCGGCGCCGATTGCGTACGCAGCTTTAGCCATGAACCGCGGCGAGATTGTGCGGCGCTCGCCCATCCTCTATTTCACCGTGTTGGTCGCTGTGCTCGTTCTCTTTCGCCACCGCTCCAACATCCGT
>JAUWIN010000091.1 GCA_030605345.1 Candidatus Brocadiia bacterium | reverse complement strand
GCATCGTGCCGCTGATTGTGGGCAGGGCGGCTGCCCTCAGCGGAGCCTCAGCTTATCTCGTGCCGCTCGGTGCGGTCGTTTTTGTCATCGCGCTCTGTCACGGGACCCAAGTAGCGGTTACCACTGCGTTCGTGCTCACCTTCTTTGTCGCATTGGCGCTCAGAACACCAGAATATCCTGTGGGCGATCCCGGCGCCATAACACTTCTGGGCGGCGGGCTGGTGTGGGCCTTTGGTGCCACGCGCATCCGAAAGAGGCTGTGGCTTTTCCAGGTAGGCCTCATCGCCGCCGCGGTGCAGTTGTGCCTCGCCGTCGGGGTTGATTTGCTGACCGTGGGGACTGCGTGGCAGCAGTGGATGTGGGCTGCGGCGAACGGGGTCATCACCGGAGCAGTGCTCACCGCGCTTCTGCCTATCATCGAGCACGTATTCAACGTCGACACTGAGATCAGTCTGCTTGAGCTTTCCGATCTCAACCAGCCGCTGATGCGGCGGCTGGGGATGCAGGCTCCGGGCACCCACCACCACAGCCTCATCGTTGGCAGCCTGGCCGAGACCGCTGCCGAGGCGATAGGCGCCGACCCTCTACTCGCACGCGTCGGAGCATATTTCCATGACATAGGGAAACTGCACAACCCCGACTATTTCGTCGAAAACGAGGCAGCGCAAGGCAGCCGTCACAACCAACTTTCACCCAGCATGAGCGCTCTTATTATCGGCGCTCACGTCAAGGACGGCGCCGAAATGGCCGAAGAAAAGAACCTGCCACGCGCCATCATTGATATCATCGAACAGCACCACGGCACGTCGCTGATGGAGTTTTTCTACCAGCGAAGCAAGGAGCAGAAATCCGGCGACGAGACTTCGGAGGAAAGGTTCCGATACCCCGGCCCGAAGCCGCGGACGCGCGAGGCGGCAATTATACTGCTGGCCGACGCGGTCGAGGCGGCCTCTCGTACACTGCCTGAACCTTCACCCTCGCGCCTCAAATCCCTGGTGCACGACCTGGTCATGAAAAAGCTGCTTGACGGCCAACTCGATGAGAGCCCTCTCACCCTCACCGACGTGGCAAAAGCTGAAGACAGTTTCGTAAGAGTCCTCACGGCCATATTCCACAGCCGAATCAAATACCCAGGCGGCCCAGCCGGGGACGAAGCGGCCCAAGCAGACGCGCAACCGAAAGACCCGGCAGCACCTAGCGGAGCTTAGGGCAGCGGCAAGATGAAAATCGATATCACGGACCTCCAGAACGCTGTCCCCATCGACACCTCCGCGGTCCGCCGCGCCGCCCGGGTGGCGCTGGAGGATATTTCCGGCTGTTACAGCGTCGTTTTCGTGGACGACGAACAGATGTGCGAGATGAACCGAAAGTATCTCGGCCGCGACTATACCACCGACGTCATCGCATTCCCGTTCGAAGGCCGGCCGCTGACCAAGGACGACTGTGCCGGTGAGATTATCGTCTCTGCCGAACTCGCCGCCGCCGAGGCGAAGGACCGCGATATAAACGTAGAAGCCGAGCTGGCATTGTACGTGGTTCACGGCCTGCTCCATCTTACCGGCTTCGACGACGCCGCTCCCACGCAGGCTGCCGAGATGCACCGACGTGAAAAAGAAATACTGGCGCAACTCGGCTACGACGTAGAGCGCCTGTGGAAGCCTTTGAGGGCGAAACAGAACCGCCCGGGAAGATAAGCACGTGCTCGTATTTGCAATTGTCCTCTGCATCGTGCTGGCCGCTGTTTGTGCCGCCACGGAACATGCCCTGGCAGAGGCGTCCCGCGCCAAAATCGATGACATGCTTGAACCCGAGAAACGCCAACAGGTCGACCGCAGGCTGCAACAGCACGACGAGCTGGCGCTGGTGGCGGTGGTTTACCGCGGCGTGTTGGAGACCGTCGCTGTCGTCACACTGGCAACCAACCCGCCGCTGGGCAACCTGTCTCTGTATGCTGTGTTCGGATGGGCGGTGTTGCTCGTGGTTGTCTTCGCAGAGATCGCACCCCGCATGCTCGCGGCCCGGTCGCCCGAGCGGGCCCTCATTTTCGTGCTCCCTGGGTTTCACGCGCTGTCGGCGCCACTTTTACCACTGGCAAGACGGCTGCTCAGCCTGGTTCGTTCTGTGAAAAGAACCAACAATCAGACCGGGGAAGAGGAGGACGAGGCGGCAGAGGACATCTTATCCGCGGTAGCAGAGGGCGAGAAGGAGGGGGCTATCGCCGGCCAGCAGGCGGACATGATCGAGAGCATCATCGAACTGCGGGACGCCGACGTTGCCGAGATAATGACACCGCGGCCCGACATGACATCCGTGAGTGTTGACCACAACCTGGAGGACACCATCGAGACGGTTCTAGAAACCGGTCACTCCAAACTGCCCGTGTTCCGCGACACCCGCGACGACATCGTCGGGATCGTTTACGTCCGTGACCTCATCGGAGCGCTTGTGCCCAGCAGAAAGGTCCCCGGATCAGTGTCCACAGAAACGCTGATGCGCCCGCCTTACTTTGTACCTGAGACCATGCGAGTCAGCGACCTGCTCCGGCAGCTACAGGAGCGCCAAACCACCATGGCCATCGTCATCGACGAATACGGCGGTACCGCAGGCTTGGTGACCATCAGCGACATCGTCGGTCTCATTGTCGGCGAAGTGCGCGACCAACACGAACCCCAGCGCGAGCCTGTGGTGACCGTCATAGACGAGCATACAATTGAAGCGGACGCCAAGACACCCATCCGGACGCTGAACGACGACTTCGGAACACACATACCCGAAAACGACGAATATGACACCGTCGCCGGCTACCTGTGCTATACTTTTGGTCGGATACCGCGGACTGGTGACCAACACACCTGCGGCAAGACCAAAATACTCGTCCTCGGGGCCGACCGGCGGCGGGTTGGAAGTGTCGGCATAACCATCCAGAGCGGCGTGAAGAAAGATTAGTCCGCCCTCAGCCGCGCAGTACCTTCCAGCAATACGCCGCCAGGTGCAGCGCCAGCATCTTAGCCGGGAGGGTCGTTCTTGACGGCGCCAACCTGCTTTTCGCTTCCCGAAGTGGCCTCGAGAACAGCACCACGTTCGCCCGGTTCACCGCGTCGATGAACCCGCCCGGCGTAGAAGATATCAGCACATATCTGCTTGCGGCACAATACAACCACTTCGGCGCGCGGGCGAAGGTGCGCAGGAGCCCCAGCGCACACGCGGCAGCCCTCCGTTCCGCCGGGGGAATCACCTCCTCCGGCACCGGCGCACCAAACTCATCCCGTAACCGCAGCACCACCGCATAGAACACTCGCGAGACGCCGTTCATCTGCGCCATGCTCCGAATCCTTAGCCAGTCCACCCGGTTTGGACATTCCGAAATGATCTTCGTCATCTCGTACAGGTCTAAAAGCGGGAAATCAATAAACAGGTGTTGGCGAATGAGATTGTGAGCAAAGCGAAGTTGCACGGCCGGTGCCGGCTTCAGCACCCGGACTTTTTGGCCGCCCACGCTGGTGTCGGCGCTGCGATGGAAAAACTCCTCGAAGTCCAGAAAACCGAGAGCCGCACTCCCCGGTGACCACGTGTGCACGTCCACCAGTGCGGGCGAGTCGATGCGGAACGGCACCGGCTGCGTTCCAGACACGCACCGCCAGCCGCGCTCTTCAATCAATTCCAGCGCCGCCTCTGAGTCGTCAGGTGCCACGACAATGTCAAGGTCTTCCATAGGTCGGACGCCAGCTGCGAGGTACCCGCTCGGAACATCGTCGGCAAGCGAAGCAGCACCCTTAATAAGGCATGCCCGGATGCCGCGTCCTGCAAGCAAAGAGACGGCTTGCGCCAGTTGTCGCCGCAACAGTTGGTTCCGCAGCTTGCAGCGGGCGGCGAAATGGTCGAGCCGGTGTTTCGCACGTCGCAGCCTCTGGCCGCTAGTGTCAATTCCGAGCGCCTTTATCCGCTGGGATAATGCAGGGCCAATGCGATGATGCGGGCACGAGTTCAATAGCCGAAACAAACCGCCGCCCTGCGTTAGCTTGTTCAGCAGGCTCCCCGCCTCGGCGCGACTGCAGCCCGAGTTCAGCAGCCGTGCAACCATCTGGGCACGGTCAGAAAACGGATGCAGGTTCTGTTGCACGCGGGTTGGAAGTTCAGGCCGGATCACTTTTCCCCGGGAAACCGTGGAGCCGAGTCGTGCCCGTCGGTGGTTTTTTCTTCTTGTCCTCCGGCGGCCCCGTCGGCTTGCCTGTAATCTCGGCCATCTCGAAAGTTCGTATTACCGGGCCGATGTAAACTCCCAGGAGTGCCGTCTTCTTCAGAAAGTCGCGCTTGGAAGCACTGAATAGCGGCCCGTGCTTTTTGTCACTGCTCATTTTTTGTGCCCTCTCACACCTTCGGACGACGCCCGTATTTCAGGGCACACGCGCCCGCCCTGGAAAGTGCTTCTCCCAGGATGGGGAACCGCGAGGGGAAAGACCGCTGTAAGGCCTGCCCCACCTGTTGTATTGTACATCCTTCTTGAAGCCCTTGCAACACACAAGCAGTAATTTGGCCGTCCTCCGACAGGCCCGGCCTGTGAGGGCGGGCGCCGGCCTCCAGTTCCGCAATGGACGCGGGGAAGGAACGAAATGTGTTTCCGTCCGCTTGCCCTTCGCTCGCTTGCACCTCCCACTGCCACCAGGCGCGGTCAGAAGCGCGGCTGGACCGCATCGCCAGGGCGACGGTGATCAACGGCCCCTTCCTTGCACGAACCGGTTCGGCGAGTGGCAAAAAGCTCTGCCCCCACAGTGTCGCCGGAGCGCCGGGCGCGTTGCTCAGCCGGACCCGCGGCGCAAGTTGCGCCTCAAACCACACCGCCACGCCGTGGATAGTCGAAGCCTTGCGCGCTCTGAAGCGCAGCGAAGTGTTAAACGCGAACGCCGTTGCCGCGCCAAAATCAACTTCGTGCGCTTTTTTCGGTTGGCCAAGCAACTGTGACGACCGGAAACTCGCCCTGTGGACGCAGTTCATCGCCATCTGGCGCGTCTCCGAGAAGTCAACTCCGTAGGCGCATCCACCCGCGTCTCCCCACTGGTCGATTCTGGTGTACAGCTTCGGGCAGTTCACTGGCGCAGCGTACACGGTCACCGCCGCCGGGACGAACCTGCCGCCTTTCTTCAGGAACCGGCGGCGGGCCGCCGCGACCAGGCGCTCCGTTTCAGGCTGCACAAATGTGGAGGAGAAATCCTCCGTGATTACCACGTCCGCCCTCTCCGGCAGTTCAGCGGCGAGAGCGTCATCCCTGATAAACTCTATTCTGTCGCCGCAGTCATTGTCGTTTGCAATTTGTTTCGCGGTGATGATGACTGCCTCACGCTCGATGGCATAGACCTTCCGCGCCCCAGCACGGCAGGCAAAGATGGCATAGGTCCCCAACCCGCAGCCGAGGTCCACCACCACATCGTCAGGCTTTACAACCAACTCGATGGCGCGGCGGAATGCGTCCACCCTCACCTTGTCACTCGCCATCCCGCGGTAGTCAACAATCATCGTCCAGCCCCGATTGCTTCGGAGAGCAATTCTGCCGCCTCCCGCAGTTTGCCCACGCGCGCCCGCAGCAGCCTCGACGTCCTGACCAGCCCGACGCAGGTGTCTATGGAAACCACCGGATGCCTGTCGGTATTGAAACAGGCCTGGAGCATCCGCTCGAGCGCTTCCCGCTCTCCTATGACCTCCACCGAGCTCCTGCCCGACCATTCTGGGAAGGCGACCGCGACGACTCTGGCCTTTTGCCGGACCACTCCGCCGGCAAAATCGGGGCTCACATACCGGATGGACTCCGGGCCATCATTCAGCACCACGCGGCGCGGCCTGCACCGCTGCAGTTCGCGCAGCCGGCGGGCCGTGCCACTCCTGACCAGCATCGCCCGTGGGAAACAAGCGACCATCGCATCGCGCGGTTCGACCAGTGCGACCTCGTCGCTCATCACTCCCCATCCTCCGAGGGCCAACGCACAGGCCAGTGAGGTCTTCCCGGCGTCCGCCCCGCCCACTACCAGGGCTGCCCTGCCCCGCCGCTGCACCACGGCCGCGTGCACTTGGACGTAACGTCGAAATCTCCGTAGAAGCCAGTTCACCACCTCGGCTTCAAGCCAGGGGATCAGCTCTGATTCCGACGCGGCGCTCCACAAGAATTTCTGCCCCCGGTGAACCGCATGCTGCCCATTTTCGCTCCTTACCGTAAAGGCTGGGCCGCGGCCACTTCCGGCTGCCACCGCGCAAGTCGGCATTACGGCGCGGGAGATCTTCTCGGCCAGCGACTTGTCGGCATCGACTGAAAAGGCGACGCCATGCAACACGTAGGTCACCTTCATGCGACGAGGTCCTGACGGGCGAATTCATTTGCCGCCCGAAGCACGTCTCGACGAACGGTCTCACCATCCGCCCCCGGCGCAGCGCTCATTTCGCTTGCGATGTCGCCCAGCGAACGGCTGCCGTCAATCAGGCACCAGATACGCGCCGCCGTGACGTTGAGCGAATGAACTTTCTCGTTTCCAGGGTCGTACAGAACGCAGCCGTCGTCGAGTTCGCGGAACAGGACGTTATCTCTGGGATTGGGAATATCGGTCAGCCTCACGCTCCGGCTCCTTGTACGTGGCTGCGTGGTGATTCGAGAAGGAACGTAACCGGACCGGTATTGACCAGGCTCACGTTCATCATCGCGGCGAATCTCCCCGTTTCCACCGGCAGCCGGCGCCCCCGTAACGCGACGACAAAATCCTCGTACATCCTCTCCGCAAGGTCCGGCTCACACGCCCTGCCAAAACCGGGGCGGCGGCCCTTGCGACAGTCGGCGCACAGCGTAAACTCCGACACCACCAGCACTGCCCCGCCGGCCTCCGCCACCGAGCGGCTCATCTTGCCGGTGTCGTCGCCGAACATTCGCAGTTCAGAGGTCTTCTGCGCCACCCATTCGATGTCATCAGCAGTATCGCCGCGCTCGACCCCCAGCAGCACAAGCACGCCCTTCCCTATCGAGCCGAGTACCTCTCCTTCGACGGTCACCGACGCCGAGGCCACACGCTGAAGTACTGCTTTCAACCGCTGACCTCCTTCTTGACCTGCTTTGATTTCTCGAAAACCGCTCTGCCGAGTTCCTGCTTGAAGGCGGCCAACTTCTTGCGGAGCGCGGAGCTAGAGGTCGCTAGAATCTGCACCGCCAGGACGGCAGCATTGGTGGCACCGCCGCCCCCGACTCCCACGGTCGCAACCGGCACACCGCCCGGCATTTGGACCGTCGAAAGCAGCGAATCCATCCCTTCCAAGCTGGACGTGGTGACAGGTAGGCCGATGACGGGCAGCGTGGTCAGGGAGGCGAGAACACCCGGCAGGTGCGCCGCTCCACCCGAAGCGGCGATGATGACTTTGTACCCCTTTTCTTCCGCCGTCTCGGCAAATTTGTGGGCTGCCTTGGGCGTGCGGTGCGCTGAGATGACGTCCACGGTGAACGACACGCCCAGCGCCCGCAGCGTCTGGAACGTATCTTCGAGTTCGGGCAGATCCGAATCACTGCCCATCACCACGGCAACCCTGGGCTTCGCCATTTACTACCCCCGGTGAAAATCCATCTTGTAGAAACTGAAACAAATATTATAATTCACCATCTCTCTCTGTCAACACAGGCGAGCATAATGCCGACCGACGAAGACGCCAGGTTCATGCACCTTGCACTCCAGCTGGCGCGACGCGGGCGAGGGAAGGTCGAGCCGAACCCGATGGTCGGCGCCGTCATCACCCGCGGAAACAAACTTATCAGCAAGAGCTGGCATAAGAGATTCGGAGGACACCACGCGGAAGTGAACGCCATCCGGGAGGCAGGGGGCAAGGTCAAAGGGGCAACGGTTTACGTTACGCTTGAGCCCTGCGCCCACGCCGGGAAGACGCCGCCCTGCGCCGAACTGCTCGCTCGCCATATGCCCCAGCGCGTGGTGGTGGCAACCCGTGACCCCTTCCCAAAAGTCAATGGCAAGGGCATCCGCAGGCTGCGACGGGCAGGTATCAGTGTCGAGGTCGGCCTCCTAGGTGACAAGGCCCGCGAATTGAACGCACCCTACTTCAAACTGGTAAACACCGGCCTGCCATGGGTAATTGCAAAGTGGGCGATGACGCTGGACGGAAAAATTGCAACCCAGACTGGCGATTCAAAGTGGGTCTCGTCGGAGCAGGCGCGAACGTTCGCCCATAGCATCCGCCGCAGCGTCGACGCGGTGATCGTCGGCATCGGGACGGCGCTGGCAGACGATCCTGAGTTGACCTGTCGGCTGGTGAAGGGACGCAGTCCACGGCGGGTCGTGCTCGACAGCAGGGCACGCCTGCCGCTCTGCAGCAAATT
>JAUWIN010000063.1 GCA_030605345.1 Candidatus Brocadiia bacterium | reverse complement strand
GCAGCGCCGCCACGCCAGCCATCCCGGAGCCGCAGAACGGGTCCATGACGGTCTGGCCGGTTGTGGTGTAGTGTGCTATGTAGCTTTCTATAACCTCGGGTGGGACCTGGGTGTGGTACGTGTGGGCCCGATAGACCGGAGACCACTTCGACCCTCGGGTATCGGAGGCAAACGGCCGCACTCGTGCTTGTTTCTGAGCGCCCGTGCCAGAGCGAACAAACTCGGTGACGTGCGGATTCACGCCGCGACTCCAGACAGGTTCTGCGTCCAGGCGGAGGTCCGGGCGGTTCATCCTAATTTCAGCCTTTCCGCCAGTCTCGTATGCCGGCGGCGGATGCGGTCGTTGCGCACGGCGACGGCGAGCGCCTTGGTGTCGCCGACCACCGCGACCAGTTTGATCCCGCGGGTTACCGCGGTGTAGAGCAGGTTCCGCTGGAGCATCACGTAGTGGTGCGATGCCAGGGCGATGACGACTGCGGGATACTCGCTGCCCTGCGATTTGTGAACCGAGATGGCATAGGCTGACTGGAGGTTGTCGAGTTCGCTGAACGCGTAATCGACATATTTATCGTCGAATCGCACCACGAGCTTTTCTGCGACGCGGTTGACCTCACTGACGCGGCCGATGTCGCCGTTGAACACGTCCTTCTCGTAGTCGTTCCGAATCTGCTTCACCTTGTCGTTCGGTGCAAACGTGCGGCCGAACCTATTCACCACTGGGTGCGCCCCGGGGTTCAGGCAGTTTCTCAGCTCGGTGTTCAGGTTGGTCACGCCGATGACGCCGCGATACATCGGCGACATCACTTGTATGTCGTTGGCCGGGTCCATTCCGAAGCGGTTCGGTATGCGCTCGGTACAGAGCTCCTTGATGGTTTGGAGGACGGTTTCTGGTTCGTCGCGCTGGATGAAGTAGAACCCTTCTTTTTCTGCTCCGGCGCCGGGGTCGAACTTGGGCATTTGGCCGTGGTTGATGCGGTGTGCGTTCCAGACGATGGTGCTGTGTTCGTCCTGGCGGAAGATTTGCTCGAGTTTTTTGACCGGAAAGACGCCGGACCGAATAATGTCGCGGAGGACGTTGCCGGGTCCGACCGAGGGGAGTTGGTCGACGTCCCCTACCAGCGCCACGACAGCCGTAAGTGGTATCGCGAGGAGGAGGTCGCGCATTAGCGTGATGTCCAGCATCGAAGTTTCGTCAATGATGACGGCGTCGGTCTCGAGCGGATGATCGGCGTTCACGGAGAAAGTCCCGGTGGATGGATTCCATTTGAGCATGCGGTGTATGGTTCTGGCCTGGTGGCCGGTGGTTTCGGCGAGACGTTTGGCGGCGCGGCCGGTTGGTGCGGCCAGGAGCACACGCATTCCTTTTTTTCGGAGGATGGGGATGATGCAGTTCACGATGGTGGTCTTGCCGACGCCTGGCCCGCCGGTGATGACTGTGACTTTGTTGGTCAGCACGGCCTCAATGGCCTCACGCTGTGTGGGGTCGAGTTTGATGTGGTTTCGTTTTTCGGCCCATTTTACTGCGGCGGCTGCATTGATGTCCCCAAGTTGAGACTCCGCCTGGCCGATGCAGCGCAGCAGGTGCGCCACTTGCAACTCTGCATCGTGCAGCGCGCGCAGGTAAACGGGCTGGCCGTGGAAATCTCTCTCGATGGCGATACTGCCTGCCAGTTCCTGGTGTCTGATGGCTTCTTCGACTTGATTGATTTCCACCTGGAGCAGCTCAGAGGCTTTTCGGACCAGCCCCTCGCTGGGGAAGCAGACGTGGCCGGCGCCGGCGAGTTCGCCCAGCACGTAGGCCACGCCGGCGCGGACACGCTCGGGCGCGTCGTGTGGAAAGCCCATGTTCCTGGCAATTTCGTCGGCCTTCTTGAACCCGATGCCGCGGACCTCGGCGGCGAGGCAGTACGGATTGGCCTTGATCGCCTCGATAGCGCCGACCCCCAGGACCTTATAGACACGAGAAGCATACGCGGCGCTGATGCCGAGACCCTGGAGGAAGACCATCACGTCACGGATGGCCCGATGTTCGCTCCAGGAATTCACGATGTCCCGAAGCCGGCCGGTGCCGATGCCCTCGACCTCGAGCAGCCGCTTGGGATGGTTGTCAATGATGTCGATAGTTTTCTCGCCGAACTTGCGGACGATCCGTTTCGCAAACTTTGGGCCGATGCCCTTGATCAAGTGCGAGGAGAGATAGCGCTCCATTCCGGCGAGCGTGGGCGGAGCGATGGCGCTGTAGCGTTTCACCTGGAACTGGCGGCCGAACTTTTTGTGGTTTTGCCAGCGGCCCTCGACCAGCAGAGCTTCGCCCTCCGCCAGCGAGGCGAACTGGCCAACTATGGTGACCAGCTCCGCGAACAGCGCAGGGTCGTCAGGCTCCAGCCGTGCCACGGTGTAGTGGGTGTCATCGTTGGAATAGATGATGTGCTCGACTGTGCCGCGAATAGTCTCGATGTCGTCGCTGTTGCGCGTGGCTGGCCCCAAAGTGGTTCCCTCATTGCGGCCTGGGAGGTCGCGGTGATTCTAATTTGCGCCGCAGCGGGCGTCAAGCGCGCCAGGGGGGGCCGCAGGGACGGGGACAGTGCCATCTGTTGGAGTGACGGCGCTGGTTTGCCCGGCAGAGCTCGCCAGGCATGGCGGACTTGACATTCTTGTCCGCGTTGAACGAACAGAAAGGAACTTATCCTGATCCGCCAAAGGCGGACCAAAGGCGGACCAAAGGCGGACCAAAGGCGGACCGAAGGAGATGTGCTCGCCAGGTGAGCAGCGGCTCTTGCTCAGTTCGGCAGGCAGCCAGCACTTAGTATCTGCCTGGGTTCTGACTTGAACTCCAACTTGATTACGCACACACCGGCGATCTTGTCTGGATTGGTTTTTGGCAGGCCCTTCAGGACCAAGCGGTTCTTTGTTTGCTCGAACTTGATTGGCTTGCCGCTGACGAGGTAGGAGGCCTTTTTGAGCCTGCCTCCGCGCAGCCCGCCAACGACGAGCTCATCCCCCGGCCAGCAGCGGCACCAGAAATACACCGTCCGGCCCTTTCTGCTGGCGCCGCCGGCGGCCATTCCGATTCTGGCGCGGTCAACTTTTCCGTAAACCGCCTCGCCGTTTTCGTGCAGCCATTTGCCGACGGTGGTGAGCGGTTCGACTGCCTCTTCGGGCACTGAGCCGTCCGGCGCCGGCCCGATGTTCAGCAGGAGGTTGCCTTGATTGCTGGCCGCCGTGAACAGCATTTTCAGAATGTCGCGGGCCGTGTGACTGTCGATTGCGGCGGAGGGCATGTAGCCCCAGGAGACGTCGTTGAAGGTCATGCACGCTTCCCACCCGCGGCCAGTTTCCGACGGGTCCACCTGTCCTTCCGGGGTGGAGAAATCTTCGTCGAGTTGAGAGCGGTCGTTGATGATGATGTGCGGCTGGAGCTGCCGCACCATTGTGTTCATCTTCACGCTCTCCCACTTCTCGGGACTGTCGAGCGGCCACGACACGTCGTGCCACAGGATGTCGATCTTGCCGTAGTTAGTCATCAGTTCGCGGACGCAGCCGTGGGTGAAGTCGATGAAGCGGCGGCGGGCCTTTGGGTCTTTGGCACAACGCGCCCCGTCGGGGTGATGCCAATCCATCAGTGAGTAATAGAACCCGACCTTAAGGCCGAACTCACGGCAGGCATCGACGTATTCGCGGACCAGGTCTCGGCCGGGGCCGTGCTTCGCAGCGTTGTAATCGGTCTGCTCCGTGTCCCACAGGCAGAAGCCCTCGTGATGCTTGGTTGTCATCACCATGTATTTCATCCCAGCCTTCTTGGCGAGGCGCGCCCACTGGCGCATCGGTCGCGGCTTGGGCTTCCACGTGTCGGCCAGCTTCTCGTATTTCTTGACCGGGATACTCTCGACGTTCATCACCCATTCCTGCCGGCCGACTTGCGAATAAAGCCCCCAGTGCACGAACATTCCGAACCTCGCCTCGTTCCACCATTTCATCCGACTGGCGCGAGTGCGGTCAACCGCTTCCATGTACTTCTTTTTCGACTTCGCCATGACGATGCTCCTGTAAAAAGGCGGAAAAGCTCGACCAGCACAAAATCTATGCTCTTGTGTCCCGGTGTCAAGCGGGCTTCATTCACTATTCGACGGTCACTTTGCCGGTGGCGGCCCACTCGCACCCGCGAAGCGTCAGGCGCTGAAAGTTGGGGTCTTCGAACGTGTCCATCCCGCCACCTTCCCAGACGTGGCCCAGGATGTTGTGAAAGACGCGGCCCCGGCCGTATTCTTTCACAAGTACCACCGGCTCGTCCCGGCCGGTGCCCCCGGATTCTGCCGATGAGTACGCGGTTGCCACCACGTGGTATGCGGTGTCGTGCATGTGAACCATTTTGTGGTACAGTTCATCCGGGTGGCCCCTGAGCACGGGCGGCAATGCGCGCGCGATGGGGTGGTCGGGGTCGGTGAACTTCACGTCGAACTTGTGGTACTCGCCGTGGCCGGTGCCTTCGCGCCACATCAGCGCACAAATTTGCTCGTATTCGACCCAGCCGGGGAACGCGTTGTTCGCGGCGTGCAGAATGCAGACCCCTGTGCCGTCTCGGACCGAGCTGATGAAGTTTGCCTTCGCCTCGTCGCTCCAGTCAGGCCCATTGTAGTCCACGAACAAGAGCTGGTAGCTGCTCAGTTTTGAGTTGTCCGCTAGAGCTGACGACGGGTCGTCGGTGAGGTCCACCTGGAACTCTGCTGTCCTCTCCATCAGGTTCTTGCAAAACGGTGCGGAACGCGCCCAGTCGTGGTTGTTTTGTCCGGTTAAAAGCAGCACTTTAATCATGGCTGTGCTCCACATAGAAACTAATCGCAGGAGCGGATTGTATGTTTTCGGCGGCCCGTGTCAATTCCTCGCTTGGGGGATGGCTACCTGATAAAGTAGCCGGAAACGTGCCACTTGCCGTCTGTCCCCACCATTGGGGTGACGGTCTCGACGGCGGCTTTTTTGTTCTCGAAGACGGTGTCGTACCGGATGACGACGTATTCTCCGTCCGGCGCACCGGGAAAAGACGTGGTGTATTGTTGAGACCTGATTGTTCTGGAAATCTTTTTGCCCATTATCTTTCTGACGGCGCTTAGCCGCTGCAGCCACTCGTCTTTTGTGGCCATGGTCTTCAGGTATTCGGCGGCCTGCTCCCAGGTCTGCTCGTAGTCGCCGGTGTCCATCAGGGCGAGCCAGGCCTCAGCAGCCCTAATGGCGGCCTTTTCTGCGACCGGATGACTCTCCCTCGGCGGCGCGCAGCCGACAACAGCAACACTGCCCAACGCCAACACAAGCGCCATAATACTTCTCATTCCTTCCTCCTCCTCAGATTTCATGCCCGATTCTGCACCTGCCAATATACCACCGGGGAGCCATCAATCAAGTTTGAAGATAGCCGTTCCGAGATCTGTGCTGACCCAAGTCGAACAGTAAAGTAATCTTCAGGGGAGTTTGTGGAGACTCCCACCCGGCGGCCTCAGAAAGTTCGACGACGCCCCAGAGAAGGCTCAGAAGCGCGTGTTCAACGCGATTTGTAGGGAAATTTCCAGGGAAATTTCCAGAATTTCTGAGCAGCACGCAGCGCTGGAGAAGTATCTCGGAAAAACCATAAGCACGGGCTGCGCAAGGGCTTATGACCCGGACCAAAAAAGAGTGTGGCAAGTCTAAATGTAATTTTTTCTGACATGCGCAAAATGCTACAGCGGTTGTAGCAATGCTACAGCGTTTGTAGCACCTATATTAGTGGAGAGCACAGCGTAACGGCGGGGCATGTGCTAGGCGTTAGCTACGTTTCTAGGGGAGAAACGCAGAGGGCGGACTCTTGGCTTTTCGGATCTTTTTGCAGTCCAGTGTGTGGGCAGCGTATTGCCTTCGAGGTGCTTTGGCCCACTTCTGGCAAGGAGGAGAACACGGCAAGCATCGTTGTCGCAGAGCGTTGGTTGGGCAGGGCTTCTGCATTTCGCTGAAGCCCATTTCGCGGACCATTGGGGAGATAAGGAGAACGCACAATGAGAATGTTAAAGACATTTGCTGTAGTAGCATTCTTGTTCGTTCTGGCTGCACCAGTTGTCCAAGGTAGCGTTTGGCACGATCCATACCTGAACTGGCATTTCAATAACTATACTTGCCAGACGGTCAACGATTTAGCCATCATCGTGGACAACCCGGGCTTCAATCCGAACCTAAACAATCCGGGACTGGTTTGGGCACACCCCTTCCCGAACGTATCCCGCTTCAACGCGGACTACGACGGTGACGGCGACCTGGACACCATGATCAAGTATTGGGGCTGGGATATTCCTTGCTTCAAGGTTGACCCGGTGAATGGAGTCGCCCACGGCGGACTGTATTTGAAGGGGTCCGGCAGGGTGCTGGACGCATACTGGACCAAGGACTGCGTCCAGGTAGGGGCGTCAATTCCCATCACCTACGAGAAGCCCGAGATTCGTGGGAACGACCCAGAGATTCACATGCATCTGGAAATCGCCCCCGGCTTCTTCGAGGACCCGGAAAACTCCGGCCTGAAGGCTGGTTGGACGGAGATCCGAACGTTCGTCAACATACCGTCCGACCTGTTGGGCCTGGCCGACCTGAACGTGGACCTGGACCTGAGCGAGCTGGCCGAGTATGAAGTAATCCCTGAATACGGCCAGCCAGGGCTTCCGGGCCACGACGGCGACGTGATCGAGCCGGGCGACGTGAACCTGCAAGGCTACCCGGCGGAGTCCTTCTTCGACGTGTTCCTCGCGCAGGTGCCTCCCGAGTTCGCCTCGCCGCTCTACGAGAGCCTGCTGGTGAGCACGGTAATCGGCCCTGATCCTGATCCTCTCAACGAGAACATCATCTACGGTCAGTTCTGGAGCCTGAACCCGCAGTCGCCGGAGCCGGCCACCCTGGGCTTTCTGGCCTTTGGTAGCCTGCCGCTTCTGCTGAGGAGAAGGCGTCGGTAAAGCGGTTCGTCCGCAAAGGACGTGAGCCAGAATGAGTGAAGGGGCGGCGGTCCCTTCAAGTGGACTGCCGCCCGTCCTTCTTGCTGCCGAGTTGCACTGGGGAGCAGGCGGCGTGCAAACTGGACGCACGTGTTCGATCGCCGTTTGAGTGCCAGCTGCACGGGGATTTGTGCGCCAGGCAGACCAAACCCGTAGCCCGAACAGCCCCAAGCCGTTTCACCCGGCCCGCTTCATGCTGCTTGACGCGGGGAGGAGCGGGGGCTTATACTATTTTATCCCTTTCTCGTATGCGGTGCTTACAGATGAAGAGTTTGCGCGACGCTTTGAACGACCGGCTGCTGGCCGATGGTGCAATGGGCACCCAGCTCCTGGCGCTCGGTCTCGCCGGGGACTGCCCTGAGGCCTGGAACGTTCAGAAGCCGGAAACTGTCGAGGGCATCCACCGCAGCTACGTGAAGGCAGGTGCACAGATAGTGCTGACAAACACGTTCGGCGCGACGGAATGGAAACTGGAGATGTCCGGCCACGCGGCGGACCAGGAACGGTTCTGCCGGGCGGCAGTAGAAAATGCCCTCAACGCGGCGGACGACACCGCTTACGTGCTGGGCGATGTCGGCCCCACCGGCCAGTTGCCAGCACCATACGGAAGCCACTCGGTCGATGAATTCGAGGCGGCCTTCGCCGCACAGATTCAACTCCTCGTAAAGGCTGGCGTCCACGGTATTATTGTCGAGACCATGGCGAGCGCGGTCGAGGCCGCGGCAGCCGTGCGGGCGGCAAGGCGGACGTGCAGCCTGCCGGTCCTCGCCTGCGTGACGTATTCCGCCGGCAAGGCCGGCCTCCGGACGATGATGGGCGAGACGGTAGCCGACGCAACCGAGAAGGTGCTCCAGGCCGGCGCAGACGTCGCCGGGTCAAACTGCGGCCTGGGCGCCGAACAGATGGTCGAAGTCATACGCCAGATAAGGGACGTCACCGACGGGCCTATCCTCGCCAAGCCGAACGCAGGCCAGCCCAGGCTGGTGGCAGGGAAGACCGTTTTTGACGAAGACGCCGAGCAATGGGCTCGGAAGACGCCTGAACTGGTCGGAGCCGGCGCCAACATTGTGGGCGGGTGCTGCGGGACCACCCCCGAGCACATCGCCCGAGCGCGTGAACTGGTGATGAGTGCGTCGTAAAGTCCTGGACGACGCGCCGCTGCGGCAGGCGAAACGTGAGCGAAATGGCTGAAAAGGTGCTGGTCGTCGAAGACGAAGCCGATATCCTCACCGGCCTCGAGGTCGCCCTTGGCCGCGAAGGCTACCAGGTGACCACGGCTCAGGACGGCGAGGAAGGGCTGAAGAAGGCGGCCGAAACAGCCCCGGACGTCATCATCCTCGATGTCATGTTGCCGGGAATGGACGGATACGAGGTGTGCTCGGCGCTCCGCGAACGAGGAATCCGGACACCGGTCATAATGCTGACCGCCAAGACCGCCGAAGACGACCGGGTGCGCGGCCTGGACACCGGCGCGGACGACTATGTGGTCAAGCCATTCAGCATGAGGGAGCTCATCGCCAGGGTCAGGGCGGTGTGGCGGCGTCGGGCGGAAAAGGAAGCACGGATTCATCAGTTTTCTTTCGGCAACGTGAAGGTGGACTTTGACCGCCAGACAGTCAGCAAGAAAGGCAAAACCATTGCACTGTCGTCTTATGAAACGTGGGTGCTGAGGCTGCTGGTTAGCATGCGCGGGGAGGCGGTCAGCAGACAGACGATACTCGCCCGGGTATGGGGATACGATTTCGCCGCCGACACCAGAACCATCGACAACCACGTCGTACAGCTCAGACAGAAAATAGAGGACGACCCGCACCACCCGAAACACATCCTCACCGCACACGGCAAGGGTTACAAATTCGTTCAGTAGGCTCGCGACCTGCTGGAACGTGACGAGATTTGTCAAAAATGCGCGCTGTGCCGCTCCCTCCGTGCCTTATAATATCTGAGCGTGAGTTCGCCGCTATTGCGCGTCTTGCCGGCGAAGCGCAGATAGCCTGTGGAGGACATTTGTGGCCTGCCGCAAAACAGCAAACCTGAACCGCAAGGGTTTCACCATTATCGAACTGCTGGTCGTCATAGCAATTATCGCGATCCTGGCAGGTATGCTTTTGCCAGCCCTGGGAAGGGCTCGCGAGGAGGCGCGGCTCACCGCCTGCCTCGGCAACCTTCGCCAGATTGGAATGGCTCTCACTATGTATGCAAACCAGTACGGAGGAGGCCGGGCCGAGGCATATCCGCCGTGGCTCACCATGCTGGTCTCAAAAGATTACGGCCAACCGTATCTCGAAAACCCTGAGGTCCTTATCTGTCCCAACGACCCCACCGGTGGCAAGGACGGTGGCCGGCCGCACAACATGAAAGTCCCCGGCGGCGGTGCAATAATAGAACAGTTCGAAATGGCCGACATCGACCCCCATCCAGGAGCACTCGACGGCGGCGCATCCCTCCCCACAAATTCGGATGCCGGCGGCATCAACTGTAGTTACCTCTTCGAATTCTCCGGCGAGCCCTGTGACTGGATACACGGCGGCGTACCAACAGGCGGCGAATGGCAGTGGGGCACAACCCCCAGCTCGGAGACATTCAAGGCCCTGGTGGACTCAGACGAAAACGGGCATCTCTCCTGGAACGAAGTCAAGAGATTCTCCCGCAGGGGCAGCGAACAATACGGGCTCGACGGCTGGGGCATCCGCGTCCCCATTGTCAGGTGCTACTGGCACATCAAGAACCAAGACGTCCTCAAGGACGACAGCCTTGTGCTTGACCTCTTGGGCGACGCCAGCACCGTGCACAGGGGACTGCCTTTATGGTACAAGGACGAGTGAGCGCGCACAGTCCAGCAGGCCTGCCGGCCTGCCCTACGGGCACAACAATTACACGTATCTTTTGGGCCGCCTGTGTCGCGGTCGTGGTGGGCTCTGGCTGTGCCAGCCCACCGCCAAACCAGCGGCGGACCCTGACCCCGCCGGTTTTTTTCGACGCGGCAGAGGGGAAAGGCGAGGCCTTTCCCGGCACCTCCACGGACAAAATCCGCGACCTAATCAGGCCGCCCATTGAGACCGCCGTGACGGCCAGTTTCCGGTCTGCCACCCTGCCGACAGTCGCCGAGGAGCTCAGTCAAAAGAGCGGACTCGGCATAGGCATCACCCACGAGGTGTGCGACGCGGCCAACGCAAACCTCATAAACGTCACCCTGCACAACATGCAGGCCGGGCACGCCCTCGAATGGATTACCCGCCTGGTCGGCGCTTACTACGCGACCGAAGGGACCCGGACGGTGTTCATCACCCGTGACCGGATGTGGGCAAGCCAGCAGCGGCTCAAGATGCGGAGCTACCCCTTAGGAACGCTGCTCCGTATCGAGCGCCCCCTGGCCGGCAGATACAACCACGTGCAGGAGACCGAAAGGCTCCTGTTCGTTCTCCGATATTGCCTCAGACACACCATCAGGGGACGTCCCGACGCAACTTTCGTCCTCGATGACACAGCCGCCCGGCTGACAGCGGTCCTTCCTCCCCGGGGCCACGCAAAACTGGGGAGGATTATCGAGGAGATGAAAAAACCGCGTAGATACGAATCCCCGCCTCCGAACGACGCAGCCAGGGAGCGCGCCACGCTGCTCGCGGCCACAGTGGTCTGCGATTTTGTCAGGCAGGACGTGCTGCGTGTCGCCGAGAAACTGGGCAGTCAGGTGAAAGTCAACATCGGCTTCGACTACGGAAAGGTGCCACAGAACCGCCGCGAGGTCACGCTCGAACTTGGGGAAACAACCCTCGGCAAGGCGCTCCGCGCTCTTGCACGGGCGGCGGGACTGGGCCAGGTGGTGCCGGAACCCGGCCGGCGGTTCTGGATATTGGCCAAGGACCAAAACCGCCGGATTCTGAGAACCACAGGCGAACTGCCCTGGGACAAAGCGGTTGTCCGTTCATATTACGTCAAGCGGCTGGTGGACCAGTTCGGCGTGGGAATGCTGTTCAACGAGCTCCGAGAAAACGTCACCCCGGGCGAATGGGACCGCGACCTGCCGGTTGCCTTTTACCACAGGCCGACCGGCCGCCTCATTGTCATACATGACCGACCTGCCCAGCGCGGCGCGGCGAGATGCATCGAGCGAATGATGAACCTGGCCAAGGCGGAAGGCCACCGCGGGAAATGAAACATGCGTGAACGCCCGTTGATTGATTGGCTCCGCCGGAGGATACGCCTGGCGGCGAATGTGCACCTCGGCCCAGGCGACGACGCGGCCGTCCTCGCTGCCCCGGCCGCCGGAAGCCGGCTGGTCATAACCACCGACGTCTTCCTCGAAGGCACACACTTCGCAGCGGCGACTGCTCCCGGCCCGCTCGGACACAAGGTCATGGCGGCGAGCATCAGCGACATCGCCGCCATGGGATGCTTCCCCTCCGCAAGTTTCGTCACGCTGGCGATAAACCACAGCTGCGGCGAGGCGTTCGTGCGGGAACTGGGCGAGGCGATAATCGCCACAGCGGAAAAATATCACGCACCACTCGCCGGCGGCGATGTCGCCTCCTGGCCCTCGCCGCTCGCCGTGTCCGTCACCGTTACAGGCGAGACCCGCGGCCTGGAGCCCGTCCGCCGCTCAGGCGCACAGCCTGGCGACAAGATTTTCGTCACAGGTCTCCTGGGCGGATCACTGCTGGGGAGACACCTGAGAGCCGAACCGCGCCTGGAGGAAGGGGTTTTCCTGAACCGTGACGTGGGAGTCAGCGCCATGATCGACATCAGCGACGGCCTCTCAACCGACCTCGGCCACCTGGCCGAAGAAAGCGGCGTCGGCGCGGTCATACGTGAAACCGCCATCCCAGTATCAGAAGACGCCCGCAAACTTGAGGGGCAGGACGGCGTGCCAGCGGTCAGACACGCGCTCGATGACGGCGAGGATTTCGAACTCCTGTTCACCGTTTCACCGGAGCGCGCCGGGCGGCTGAAAAAATCCTGGAAGTTCGACCTGGCCGTCACCGAGATTGGCGAGGGCGGCGGAAGCGAAGTCCTGCTCGAACGCGCCGACGGCGCCCGGCAGCGGGTGGAACCAGGGGGATACGAACATAAGTGGGGCGAGTGACCAGTCCGGCATGCGCGGTTCGGGACGAATGGTGTTCGAGACGAATTCGCCGGAGCAAACGATAGAGTTCGGCCGACGGCTGGGCCAGAAGCTGGAGCGCGGCGACGTTCTCGCCCTCGTCGGCCCTCTGGGAGCGGGCAAGACGCAGCTGGTCAAGGGCCTGGCCCGCGGCGTCGGTTCCGACGACCGCGTAACCAGCCCGACGTTCAAGCTAGTCAGCGAATACGACGGCCGCGTCAAATTGTACCATATCGACGCCTACCGTCTTCAACGTGCCGAGGACCTGCTGGCGCTCGGCTGCGAGGAGCTGTTCGACGGCGACGGAGCGGCTGTTGTCGAATGGGCCGACCGGGT
>JAUWIN010000088.1 GCA_030605345.1 Candidatus Brocadiia bacterium | reverse complement strand
TGGAGTTCCTTTTGAGAAAAATCGATCAGGACCAGAAGAACTTGCGCACAATCACCCCCGGCGACTACCTCAGGGAGAACCCGGTCAACCAGGTGGCCGCCCCCTGCGCCTCCAGTTGGGGCTGGAAGGGCTATCACGAGGTATGGCTCGAGCACAACAACGACTGGGTCTACCGGCACCTCCACGTTGCCGCCGACCGGATGTGTGAGTTGGCCAGAACGTTCCACAACCCCACCGATCTTGAACGCCGCGCCCTCAACCAGGCGGCCCGCGAACTGCTCCTGGCGCAAAGCAGCGACTGGGCCTTTATAATGAAGGCCGGGACGGCTGTGGAGTACGCGGTCAAACGCACCAGAGACCACCTTCTCCGCTTTGCGGAACTGTATGAGAAACTCAGCCAGCGCCGCGCTGACGCCGCGTCGCTGGCAGAGCTGGAGCGCCGGGACAATATCTTCCCCGATATGAATTACAAAATATACGCCTGATGGTTTGGTGCTTCGGTCCTTCGGGCCCCATCCATTGCCGCCACATCGCAGCCCATTGCACCCCAGACCTCCTCACCCCGGTGGTATGATGTACCTGCTCAGTTCCGGACAGTTACGCTCTTCGGCTTGATTCGCGCCCTGACCATGGATATACTACGGTCAAGAGGCCTGGAGGTCTCAGTCCCGGCAGCCGGAGAAGAACCAATGCTGATCATCGCAGAGAGGATCAACGCCACCAGAAAGCGCATACGCAAGGCTATCCTCAAGCGCGACGCAGAACTCATCAAGAAGGAGACCCGCGTACAACTCGAGGCGGGGGCGGATTACATCGATGCGAACGCCGGGACCGAACCGGAACGCGAGGTGGACGACCTTGCCTGGCTCCTGAAGACCATTCAGTCGGAGGCCCACTGTCCCGTGTCTCTCGACAGCACGAACGTCAAAGCGCTCGAGGCCGCGCTGCCCCTGCACGAGGGCACGCCGATGATTAATTCAATCACCGCCGAGCAGGAGCGCCACGAGGTAGCCCTTCCCCTGGCGAAGGAACACGACGCTCTCATGGTAGCGTTGACAATCGGCCCGAAGGGAATGCCCACAACTGTTGACGAGCGCCTGAGCGCCGCGCACCAGATCGCAGAGCTGGTGTCCCAGCACGATATCCCGCTCGACGGGGTGTATTTCGATCCCATGATTTACAGCGTCGCGACCGACGGCAGCGGAGGGGCAACGGCCCTGGAAGCGGTCCGGAGGCTGAAAGCCGAGTTCCCTGAGGCCCACGTGACCTGCGGCCTCAGCAACATCTCGTTCGGCCTGCCACAGCGCAACGTGCTCAACAGAACTTTTTTGCCAATGCTGCTCTCCGCAGGGCTGGATTCGGCTATAATAGACCCGACGGAGCCTCACATGACGGGCGCGGTGTTGGCCGCGGAGGCGCTGCTGGGCCGGGACGAGTTTTGCATGAACTACATAAAGGCGGGCCGGGCTGGCAAGCTCATCGACAGTGGGGACAGCACAAAACAACGGAACTAAGGAGGGGCATAGTGCTTTGTGAGAACTGCAAAGAGCGGCCTGCCACGTTTCACGTGGTGGAAATCACGGACGGCGAAAAGCGCGAGGTGCACCTGTGCGAGCAGTGCGCCCGCGACAAAAAGGTGGCGCTCCCGCCAAGCCTCTCGCTCAATGAAATCCTCAGCAGCCTGATGGAGGCCCATGCCGAAAAGGACGTGCCGGAACTGAGCGATGTCGCCTGCCCCGATTGCGGGATGACGTACGCTGAATTCAGGCGTACCGGCCGGCTCGGCTGCCAGCGGGACTACGCCATTTTCGAGAAAGCCCTCCTCCCCTTCCTGGAGAAAATCCAGGGAGCAACCAACCACAAGGGAAAGACACCCCGACGGGCAACACAGGACACGGGTCAAGCCACGGAACTGCTGAGACTGCGGCGGGAACTCAACGACGCTATCGCAAGCGAGCGATACGAGGAAGCGGCCAAGTTGCGGGACTCAATTCGCGCTCTACGCGAAGGGCAATAAGTTCATGGACCTCGGCAAACTTGCCAGACACGCCGGCGAATGGCTGCGCGGAACGGGGGCTGACTCCGACATTGTCATCTCCTGCCGAATTCGCCTCGCCAGGAACGTGCCGGACTTCCCCTTCACTGCCCGGTGCACCGCCGCACAAAAAACCGAACTCGCCGAAATACTCAGCGAAAAGGTCCTCGATGCAGACATCGGCGAAGGAGCCGAATATCTCCCCTTAGATAACCTCGAAGAGGTCGACTGTCTGTTCCTGGTCGCACGCCATCTCATCAGCAAGGACCACGCTGAGGCAGAAGGGGCGCACGGCGTCGCTTTTGACATCCGCGAAACTACCAGCGTGATGATCAACGAGGAAGACCACCTGAGGATTCAGGCGTTCCGTTCGGGCTTCCACCTGGAAGACACCTGGGCGGCCATCGACGCCCTCGACAACAGGATCAGCGAGCGAACTGAATATGCGTTTTCGGAACGCCTCGGCTATCTGACAGCCTGCCCCCCCAACATCGGCACGGGCATGCGGGCCAGCGTGATGCTCCACCTGCCGGCACTGGGGATGACCAAACAGATCGAGCAGGTGGTTCAGGCCGTCCAGAAAATGGGCCTGGTCGTTCGGGGCCTCTACGGCGAGGGCACCCAGGCTTCCGGCAGCCTCTACCAGATATCCAATCAGAGGACCTTGGGCAAGTCGGAGATGGAAATCGTCGAGAATATCAGCAGCACCGTCCCGACTATTATGACCATGGAGCGGAAAACACGCCGAGCGCTGATGGACCGGAGCCGAGACAAACTGGAAGATAAGATATGGCGCTCGCTGGGGTTGCTTCGCTCGGCGCGGGTGGTCAGTTCGGGCGAGACACTGGAGCACCTCTCGCACCTCCGGCTCGGCGTTAACCTTCGGCTGGTTGACCGGCTAGACTCGGCCACGGTCAACCAACTGTTTATACTAACCTTGCCCGCCCATCTTCAGAAAATAGAAGGAAGAGTGTTAGAGCCGACACAGCGCGACGTCGTCAGGGCGAATTTTATTCGGGAAACCCTGGGCGAGCAGTAGGCGACGAATCCTTGGAGTGTGACCAAATGATCGACAGATTCACCGACCGGGCGCGAAAAGTAATCATGTACGGTAAGCACGAGGCCCAGCGCCTGGGCCACGATTTCCTTGGCACCGAGCACATTCTGCTCGGCCTGGTCAAGGAAGGAACGGGAGTCGCCGCCAACGTACTCAAGGCCCTTGGCGTCGACCTCAAGCGTATCCGCGCCGAGGTCGAGCGCCTGGTCCAATCCGACCCCGCGGCGGCCAAATCCCAGCATCACAAGGTCCCGGGCGAACCGCGCTACACCCCCCGTGCGAAGCGGGTGCTGGAGCTCTCGCTGGACGAGGCCCGCGGTCTCGGTCAGAGCTACATCGGAACCGAACACCTCCTGCTGGGGCTTCTGCGTGAAGGCCAAGGCGTCGCCGCACAGGTGCTGCTCAACCTCGGACTCAAGCTCGAAACCGTGCGTGAAGAGGTCCACTCCTTCCTGGGTACCGCCGACCTCCTGATGGGCGAACAGCCCGCAGGGAGCGAACCCAGCGCCGCGAGCAAAAAACAGAAGTCAGACACCCCGGCACTTGATTCCTTCGGGCGCGACCTCACCCGCATGGCCAAAGAGGACATGCTTGACCCCGTCATCGGCCGCCAGCGTGAGATCAAGCGGCTGACCCAGGTCCTTTCGCGCCGCAATAAGAACAACCCCGTCCTCCTCGGCGAGGCAGGCGTCGGCAAGACGGCCATCGTCGAAGGCTTTGCCCAGGCGGTGGTCTCCGGCGACGTGCCGGAACTGCTGCGCGGGAAGCGTATTGTCGTGCTCGACCTCGCCATGATGGTCGCCGGAACCAAATACCGCGGTCAGTTCGAAGAACGAATCAAAGCAGTGATGAACGAGGTCCGCAAGGTGAAAAACGTCATCCTGTTTATCGACGAACTCCACACCCTCGTCGGCGCTGGCGGCGCCGAAGGCGCCATCGACGCCTCCAACGTCCTCAAGCCAGCACTCTCACGAGGCGAACTCCAGTGTATCGGCGCCACAACCCTCGACGAATACCGAAAGCACGTCGAGAAGGACGGAGCGCTTGAACGCCGCTTCCAGACCATCATTGTCGACCCGCCAAGCAAGCAAGAGACCGTCGATATCCTCCAGGGACTCCGCGACAGGTACGAGGCACACCACCGCGTCCAGATCACCGACGGGGCCATCAACCAAGCGGTGGAACTTTCTTCCCGATATGTCACCGGACGATACCTCCCCGACAAAGCCATCGACGTCATCGACGAGGCGGGTTCGAAGGTAAGGATGGCGGCGACCACCAAGCCACCGAGCCTGAAGGAGTTGGAGAAGGAGGTCGAGAGAGCCACCGCGGAGAAAGACGCCGCCGTCGCAAGCCAGGATTTTGAGCGGGCGGCAAAGCTGCGCGACCAGGCTGAAAAACTCCGCCAGAAAAAGGAATCCGTGCTGAACAAGTGGCGCGAAACCAGCCAGGAGACGGAAGGAGTGGGCGCTGAGGAGGTCGTCGCCGAGGTAGTATCTCTGATGACAGGCGTCCCGCTTCAGCGCCTCGCCGCCGAAGAGGCCGAACGGCTGCTCAACATGGAACAGGAGCTCCACCAGCGCGTGGTCAGCCAGGACGAGGCCATCGGCGCCGTCGCCCGCTCCGTCCGACGCTCCAGGAGTGGGATTAAGGACCCCAGGCGCCCGGGCGGCTCGTTCATCTTCCTCGGGCCAACAGGCGTCGGTAAGACGCTCCTGGCACGCGCCTTGGCCGAGTTTATGTTCGGCGACGAAGAGGCGCTGGTACAGATTGACATGTCGGAATACATGGAAAAGCACACCTCTTCACGGCTGATAGGGGCGCCGCCCGGATATGTGGGCTACGAGGAAGGCGGCCAACTCACCGAAAAAATCCGCCGCAGGCCGTATTCAGTAGTGCTTCTGGACGAGATCGAAAAGGCCCACGTCGACGTGTTCAACATACTCCTCCAGGTAATGGAAGAGGGCCGGCTCACGGACAGTTTCGGGCGGCACGTCGACTTCAGGAACACCGTCCTGATAATGACGTCCAATGTCGGGGCGGAAGTGATAAAGAACCAAGCCCCACTTGGTTTTGGCAAGACGACGGAGGAAATGAACTACGAGCGGATGAAGGAGAAGCTGCTCAAGGAGGTGGAGAAGCAATTCCGTCCGGAGTTCCTCAACCGCCTAGACGACGTGATAGTGTTCCAGGCACTGACAAGAGAAGACATGGGGAACGTTGCCGACCTCGAACTTAAGACCGTTCGCCAACGGCTGGCCGACCGCGGTCTCCGCATCCAACTCACCCCGGAAGCTAAGGCCTTTGTGGTGGACAAAGGGTTCGACCCTGACCTCGGCGCCAGGCCGGTGAGGCGAACCATCGAGCGGCTCATCGAAGACCCCCTGTCCGAGGAACTTCTCTCCGGCCGCTTCAAGGACGTAGAATCCATCCAAATAGTCGTCCGCGGCGACCACCTGGAATTCGTCGGGCAAGAGAAACCCGCACCGGTTTCAAAGTAAACTAGTTCCTCACCTTGACAGGCGCCGGAAGAAATAACTGGCCTGGGTCCCGGCGTTTGCTCGAACAAGTCGAAACCCAACACATGCTCCGGGCGACAAAGTGCTGCGGCCTGCCTGGCGGTGTGAATGTGCAGTGCGTCAGCACGACCCAAACCGCCCAATCCTCGCCGTAAACAACATGGTGGCCCCGTCCCTGACTTCACAGGGACGGCGTGAAGTCCTCTGATGGTTTCATTGCCTGCACAGTTGCCGCAAGCAACTTCGACGTGTTGTCCAGATCACTGAGCGAGACCAGTTCGACGGGCGAGTGCATGTAGCGGTTCGGCACACTCCCCAGCGCCGTCGCGACCCCGGCCTGCGTCATCTGGATTACGTTGGCGTCTGTGCCCGTAGCCCCCGGCTCGCCTTCTATCTGGTATGGTATTTTCCTTGCCTTGGCGGGGCGAACGAGCAGTTGTCCCAGCACTGGGTTGATGTTGGGTCCCTTGGCGATGATGGGGCCTCTGCCCAGAGCGATGTCTCCGACGAGGTTTTTGTTGATGGACGGGTAGTCCGATGCGAACCCGACCTCCACCGCAATGCCTGCGTGGGGGTTGATCCCGTATGCGCTGACCTTTGCGCCGCGCATCCCCAGTTCCTCCTGGGTTGTGGCCACCGCGTACACGGCCACCTGCGGCTTCTTCTTGCCTTTCGAGAGCAGGCGCACGGTCTGGGCCACGGCGACCGCGCCGACCCGGGCGTCGAACCCGCGCCCCACGACAATGTTGTTGCGGAGCTTCCGCAAGTCGGCGTCAATGGTGACATAGTCGCCGACGGCAACAACCTTTTCCGCGTCCTTCTTATCCCCGGCTCCGATGTCAATCCACAGGTCCTCAAGTTTGGGGACCTTTTCTGCCTCCTCCTTTTCCCTTCTCAGGAGATGTATCGGCTTCCTCCCTATCACCCCCTGAACATCGCGCCCGGCGCCGTGGATCCACACCCGCTGCCCGATTAGGATGGTGGTATCAAGCCCGCCGATGGAGGCGAAGTAAATGTAACCCTTGTCGGTGATATTCGTGATCATCATCCCGACTTCATCGCAGTGGCCTGCGAGCATCACGCGGGTCTTCGCGCCAGGGTTCAGGACACCGATCACGTTTCCCATCACGTCGTGCCTGACCTCGTCGCAGAAGGGCTTTATCCACTCGGCGATAATTCTCCGAACCGGCTGCTCCAACCCCGACGGGCTAGGCGCATCAATCACTGCCCTCAAAAACTCTAGAGACTCAGCATCCATAGTCAACTCCTTCGTCACATGCGGTGTTTTGCAGCAATCGTGCGACGGCAAACAATTTGATAATCACTTATTCCCCCCTGAGCAGGCGGGTGCCGCACCAGTCCGGCAGCCCTCTGACGGCCTTGACTTTGGCGCAGGTCGTTTCGGCATCGTAAGCCAAGCGGTGGAACGTCACCACCTGCCCGTCATACGTGGCATAGCAAGCCCTGGGGTCACGGTCGCGGGGGTGGCCGACGCTCCCGACGTTGACGATTGCTTTTTCGTCCCTCGGCACGCGGAACTCTCCGCCAAGTTGGTCCGGCGTGCGAAACCCGTCCGACTCCAAGAAAACGCCGGGCTGGTGGGTGTGGCCGATAAAGCACAAGTGCTCCACCAACTCGAAACAGCTTTTTAGCTTCTCCGTGGCACCCAGAACCGGGTCGGCCTCGGACGGCAGCAGGTACTCGCTCGTCGGCTCACGAGGTGAGGCATGAACTAAGAGCACGTCGTTCTCTTGGTGCCTCGTTGGCAGACGGCCGATGAAATTCCAGTTGGCCCACTTGGCCCCGTTACTGAACAAGCCCGGTGCGAGAACCGACCGGGTCCAGCGTGTCGCTTCCACTGCAGCTGGATTAAACCCGAATGGCTGGCCAAGCACCGCCTTTTCGTGGTTTCCCATGAGCACCAAGTCCATCTTGCGGATGATACGCAGGCATTCGGCCGGGTCAGGCCCGTAGTTGATAATATCCCCCAGGCACACGACGCGGTCCACCCCTCTTGATTCGATGTCCGCCAGCACGACCTGCAGCGCTTCCAGGTTCGAGTGGAGGTCCGATATAAACGCGGTGTTCATTCGCGGCGTCCCTGTCAGCGCGGCCGCCCAACTACTGAGTGAATAGTTTTTTCGATGGTGAGGAGCGGCGGCAGATCGTCGAGCCTGAGCATGCTGGCGGCGTCGCTGAGCGCCTTTTCGGGCTGGGGGTGGACTTCGAGAAACAGCGCGTCTATCCCGGCTGCGACCGCCGCCCGGACCAGACAAGGGACCATCTCCCGCTGCCCGCCGGACGCTGCACCCTCCCCGCCGGGTAGCTGAACGCTGTGGGTCGCGTCGAACACCACCGGGTACCCAAGAGCGCGCATCAGGGGCAGCGACCGCATGTCGCTCACCAGGTTGTTGTAGCCGAAACAGCTCCCCCGCTCGGTCAATAGCATTCGCCGGTTTCCCGCAGCCTCGACTTTCCGGACGACGTTCTTCATGTCCCACGGCGCCAGGAACTGCCCCTTCTTTATGTTGACCGGTTTACCGGTCTGAGCCACTGCGGTGACCAGGTCGGTCTGCCGGCAGAGGAAGGCGGGGACTTGAAGCACGTCGAGTACCTCTGCGGCCCGGCCGGCCTGCGAGGGGTCGTGGACGTCCGACAGCACCGGGCATCCGACCTCGCGCTTGACCCGGCCGAGAATCTCCAGCCCTTTTTCGATGCCGGGCCCGCGAAACGAATCAACCGAACTCCGGTTACCCTTGTCGTAGGATGCCTTGAAGACCAGCGGCACCTCAGCCCGGCCGCACATTTCCGCCAAACTTCGCGCCACGTCCAGCGTGCCTTCCTCGTCCTCAATCACGCACGGCCCGGCGATTAGAACCAACGGGCCGCCGCCGACACGGACGCCGGATATGTCCACAGTCTGCATCCCTTTCACCTCATTTCCTCTTAAACTGCCGGTCGAGGTCAGAGAACGGCAGGAATATACACGCCGGCCTGCCGTGCGGGCAAGTGTCCTTTTCGGGTATTGCCTCGGCCTTTCCCAGCAGCGAGCGCATTTCCGAGTCAGTCAGGCGCTCGCCAGCCTTGACTGCCGCCTTGCAGGCGATGGTCTTCGCCGCGGCCAGTCTCTTTGTCTCGACCGGCGCACCTTTTGTCTCGCCGCCCAGTTCCGTCAGGAAATCATGAATGACAGATTCCGCGTCGCAGCCCTCCAGAATCACCGGCAGGGTGCTGACTGCAATCGAGTCGGTCCCGAACGGAGATATTTCAATTCCCAGCTCCGCCAGGTTGTCCTTCTCTGCAAGCAGTAACGCTGTCTCCGACTTGCTCAGGCCGACCACGGCTGGGATGAGGAGCCTCTGGCTTTCGAGCCTGGCTTCGGCGAGCCGCCGCTGGATCTCAGTGAAGATGACGCGCTCGTGC
>JAUWIN010000071.1 GCA_030605345.1 Candidatus Brocadiia bacterium | reverse complement strand
TCGGTCTGCCCGACGTACCTTTGCCCGGTTCGTGGGTTGCGGAGAACATAAACCGTAAATGGCATAAAGGCGCCTTACCGCTCTGTGGCTCCTCGGGTAGGACTCGAACCTACAACCTAGCGGTTAACAGCCGCTCGCTCTACCAATTGAGCTACCGAGGAAACTGGCACACCATGAAATATACGGAACGCGGCGGATTATGTCAACCTTACGCGGTCGAACTGTAGAAGCAATATGATAATGTCCTATAGAGTAGCGGCGATTCCTGCAAGGAGTTGCCGATGGAAAGAACACACAGGACGGTTTGTATGAGCTTGCGGGAGACGTTGCGAGCGGGTGTTTGTGAACGGCTGGGGGCCGGGGAGCTGGCTGAGAGCGAGGAGGCCGCCCTGGCCGCCCGGGAGCGAGGCGAGGAGGCACTGACACAGTTCGGCCAGGTGATGAAGCAACTGGGCATCGAGATGATCCCGGCGCGCAGCCCGCAGGCCAAAGGCCGCGTGGAACGCTCGTATCGTACGCTCCAGGACCGTCTGCTCAAAGAGTTGCGGCTGGAAGGCGTGGGCACACGCGGGCCGAGGCCAACCGGTACCTGCACCAGGCCTTCATCCCGGCCTATAACGAGCGGTTCGGCGCGGAAGCGGACGCGGACGAGGAGCACCCACTCACTTCGTTCGGGGAGCAAAACCGCTCCGGGCGGCTCGCCAAGCCTCGGAGAAATCTGTCTCACTCGCCGGTGACGTTGTTTGTGTTGCTGACTTTGCTGACGAACCAGCTGTACTCCGGGATGGAGGCGATGTCGAACCCGGCGATTTTACTGCCCGCTTCGCACACCGCCCTCTGGAGCTGCTTGTCTTCCTGCAGGTCGCAGGGCCAGTCTCGACCGCGTTGGTCGGCGGTGAGTAGGCGTATCCACTGCCTCAGCAGCCGCCGGGCGCTGTCGCGGTCGGTCTTGACCCGCAAGTTGTCGTACCACTTGTCGAATCCCGGATATTGCGAGGTGTTGAGATTGTCGAACCAAGCCAGCTGCATGAGCTTTTTCTTGTGGTCTGGCCATTGAAGGAGCGAGTAGTTGTAAAAGTCACCCGCGGCGCGGTGTTTCTCGAATTGGCCCCTGGTCCATGTCTCCGTGAAGGGGAGGACGATACTGGGGATGATGCCGCCGCGGTTTTCGCCGGTGCGATGTATGCTGCGGCCGCTGGGCAGGAAGTATCTGGCGACGGTTAGTTTGAGCGCGGCGCGTCTGCCGGTGGCATCAAGCCGCATCAGCTGCTGGACACTTCCCTTTCCATAGGTGCGCTCGCCGATGAGCGCCGCGCGCTTGTGGTCCTGCAAGGCGCCGGCCACAATCTCCGCGGCGCTGGCGGTCCGGCCGTTGACCAATACCACCATTGGGAAATCGGGATGGGTCGCCGGTTGGGTGGTGCGCATTTCTTTTCGCGGTGCGACTTTCTTGTTACGACCCTCGCTGTACACGATGAGCTTGTCGTTCTTGAGGAACTTGTCGGCGATGTCTCGCGCAGCAAGCAGCAGCCCACCCGGATTGTCGCGGAGGTCAAGGATGAGGACCTTCATTCCGTTCTTCTCCATACTGGGAAGCGCCGACTCTACCTCGCTGCTGCTGGTGTCGCCGAAGTTAGCCAGCCGGAGGTACCCTATACCGCCCGGCATGAGCCGATGGTGGGCCACAGGGAGGGTCACGTTAGCGCGGATGATTTTGAGCAGGAGTTCCCGGTCTTGTTTCAGGCCGCGCCGACGGACCTTGCAGGCGACAACGCTGTCGGGCAGGCCGCGGAGCATGTCGCGGAGTTCGTCGAGGTCTTTGCCCTTGACGCTCTGGCCGTCTATCTCGACGAATTGGTCGTATGAGCGCAGGCCGGCTTCGTATGCCGGGCCGGAGTAAATTGGCTTGACGGCGGTGAAGACTTTTTGGCCGGTCTGATCGTCCTTGAGAAACCCCACGTGTGCGCCGATGCCGCCGTAGGTCCGGGAAATTTGCGTGCGAAACTCGCCCCACCGTTTAGGGCTCAGATACGACGAGAACGGGTCGGTCTTGTGCAGAGCGCTGACCATACCGCGCGCCGCAGCGTCGACCAGGACCTGCTCCTTCGGCGGTGGTTCTATGTGGTATCGTATAATCTTTGTTTTGATCTCGTTCAGCAGCGGGTTGCCGAGGCTTCCGGTGTATTCTTTCTCACGGATCATCAGGTCGGAGAGCCGCCTCAGTTCCAGCAGTTTCGTGGCCAAGCGGCCGCGTGCTGTGGGCTCTCGCGAAAGTTCCTTCAGCACGGCGGGGACGGGTGCTCGGAAGTCGTCGAGTTCGGCAAGTGCAATAGCGGCTGCCGCCTGGGCCTGGCGGTTGCCTCCTCGGGCGAGGCGGACCAAGGCGGTGGTGGCTTTCGCCTCCGCCGCTTCGGTGGTCGCGGCAAGGTTGAGCGCCTGAGCCAGCGCCGCCCGGACCCGCCCGTCCTCGGCGGTGTCGAGCATCCGGGTCAATTCAATTTCAGCGGCGTCCCTGCCCAAGCGGCCGAGGGTGTTTGCGGCGCATACTTTGGCTTGCACGGGGGCGTCGCCGCCCACAACGGACGCCAGCACCTTAGTCCCCGGCCCGAAATCCCCTAGTGAGAGCAAGGCCCATCCCAGTGCCAGCTTTGCCGACATCGGCTGCCGGGCGCCGGCGGCCCTGCGCAGCTGGGGAAGTGCGCCTTCGCCCATACCCTTCAAAGCTGCGGCGCACTTCCAAACCGCTGGGTCATTCGCTCCCAGGCCGTCGAGCGGCTTGAGAAGAGCTGAGACAAGCGGCGCGGAAAGGTCGGCTTTTGCGGGTTCTTCCGCCGCCAAGACAGGCTGGCGAATAATGAGCACAACTGCCAGCGCGATGCACGACGCAGCCCATACTTTCTTCATTGACTTACCTTTCCTCCAGTATCACAGTGCCGAACAGCGCCGGTGCGACTCCACTTCCGGTTAGATCTCTCGTTTTGCTCTGGGTCAATCCCGGCGTCCAGGTTGCGGCGCTGAGTGTCTGGCGCCCGTCGTCGTCGATAACCATGATGTTCAGCCCGAATCTGGCGCCGGCGTGGGGCTGGTGGAGGCCGATTTCGGCCCACGGTATCGCCAGTTCGTAGATTGTGCCGGATTCGTCCTCTTTGACCTTGACGCTGTGCTCGCCGCCGAACGGGGGTTCATCTTCCGGCCGCTTCTGCTTGGCTACCAGGCCCAGCCAGAAGATATTGTCCAAGCCGTGCAGGCGATAACCGCCGTCGCATTCCGGGTCCACGCCGACAACCAGGCAGTCGCCCTTCCATTCCGCCGCATCGGGGTCGTGCACCGTGTGGGCCTGGTCGTTGACGTCAACCGCCACATACAGGTGCTTGGCGTCCCAGCCGAGATACATTGTGGCGGACAAATCGTTCGGGCCGGCCCAGAACTTTCCGCCGGCGCGGCGAGCGCCGGGGTGCTCGGTGTCGAATGTAGCTTCAGTTGCGGCCTGCGGCTGCAAGTGTTCGATATGGCGTGTGGCGTCGAGCACAGCGGCGTGGTCGCTCCGCCAGTCCTCGCAGAGGCGGCCGTCGATGTCCGGCGGGGCAGCGAAGAAGGGGGCATGGTAGGTGATTCGGCTGCGTTCACACGAGACCTCCCTCAATGCCCTCAGGGTCTCGTGCAGCCGTGCGAAAGTCCGCAGCGGTGGCGACTCGGCTAGCAGGGCCTTATCCAGAAGTTCCATAGCGTTTTCGTATTCGCCCCGAGCCGCAAGAAGCCAGGCCATGTCTGGAGTCCAGTCGGCAGATGGGCCGGTTTCATCCAGCCTACTCAAACGGGCGGCGAGGCGGGCGTCTGCATCCGCCCGCGAGGACATCCGATAGGCATCAATACCACGGCTCGAACAGAACAACAAGGTGCCGCCCACCGCAGAAACGGAAAGGTACCGGGCGCCGGGCCGAGCGAGGGATGCTACCATTCTGCCATCTTTCTTCCGCACCACAACGGCGCAGCCGCTGCGGCCGCCGATGTCCAGGCGTGAGCCCGTCCCTATCAGAAACTCGCCGGCACCCACGACATCGTCAATCACCGGCTCGACCGGAAGAATACTCTTCCAGGCAGTGGCACCGTCTTTTCGGTCCGAGGCCGAGCGTGCGACCATCACGTCCGCTCGAAGTTCCTTGTGGATGCTGACAATCAGATTGCTGCCCACATACACGTTATCTGGGTTTGTGGAGACCGGCTTCTGCCGCCAGAGCCGCTTACCGGTCAACGCCTCGAAACACGGCACCTCCCCACCGAACGACCAGCGGTCTGGAAAGACCAACAGACATTCCTCGTCGGACGTGGTGGCGATCCTTCCAACGCTGAACGGCATTTCGGTTTTCCACAGCGTCCGACCGCTGTCGAGCCGGCAGATCCTCACCTGTCGGTCACCGAGTACGAGGCACAACCGCCGACTGTGCGGCTGAACCGCGGGTGTGTCGGTCAGGCGGTTGTCTTTCCGGTCGAGCCGGACGCTTTCCGCCTGCTTGCCGCTGGCCGGGTCGAACCAGTAGATGGTGCCGGGGTTCTCGCCGCACAGGACCAACTTGCCGCCGGTGAAATGCATCGAGCCTACGACTACCGGCTCGTTCAGTTTTTTCCGCCACCGCTCGCGGCCGGTTTTCGCATCGAGCGCATACACTTCAGCGGCCGCCGTCGCCGCGAATACCGTGCCCCCTCCAACGGCGCTATCGACAATTCGTTCCCGTGCGACGCGGAGGAACACAGTAGTCTGCTTCGCCTGGGGCTGCCCAGTCGTCCATGCGACCCGGCCGGTTCTCACGTCCAGAGCGATGAGCCGCGAACCACTGCGAAGTACGACCATGCCGACGACGCGCTGGGCCTTTGCGAGGCACCGCCCTACCTGCGTGCGCCAGTCCAGGCGGCCATCAGCCACCCGGCGGCGTTCAACCGCGCTCCACAGCGAGGTCCGCCGGTCGCCCTTGTCTCTTGTGGCAATCAGGACGAACGGCTCTCCGCTGCCGGAACTGTCCTCGCTGGTAGAAATGACGACCGGGGAGGCCCGCGCGGGGTCGAACGGCGTCCGCCACACCAGCGTCAGGCCCTTGCCTTCCGACCGGTCGGGCAACTTCAGCAACACCTTGCGCGCCTCAGCGGCGTGGGTGCTGTTTGGATAATTCGCTATGACCGCCTCAAACAGGCCTGGGCGGTTTTTCGTTTGTGCGGCCTGGAGCAGTTCAGCCGCCTCCGATTCCTGCGCCCGGTACACCTGGCGCCCCTGCCGCCTGATGAGCCGGTCGATGCGTGACTGCGCGGCTACCTCCGCCGGCACCCGTATTCCGCCAAGCTCCACCGAGCTGCCGCGCTGGCGGCGTATCACAAACTGGTACGCCTCGATCGCCTGTTCCCACCGGCCTTGTTGTTCACGACATTCAGCAATTGCGAATGTCGCCTCGGCAGCCTCCGTCGAGGAGGGGGCGTATCTTCGCGCCAGCAGGAACGACCGCTCCGCTTCGGCGTACCTTTCCGCCGCCATAAGTTTCCGGCCGAGCCGCAACCGTGCCGCGGAGATGGCGGCGGTAATTCGCTCGCGCGGAGCCCCTGCATTCAGCGCCGCATCTTCATCGAGCGACTCTAACGCAAGTTTGTACAGCCGGAGTGCCCCGGCGACGTCTCCAATCCGCTCCAGCCTTTGCCCGGAACGGAACCGCTCCCCTTCAGGAATGTGCGCGGCGGCGCCGTATGCGTCGACCCGGGCGAAGGACGTCAAGAGCAGCGTGTCTCCGGCAACGACGATATTCCCGCGCTGGCGCGGTGTGTCCAGCCGATATTGCGACAGTTGCCTTCCCGTGTTTGCATCAAGCGTGACCAGAGCCTTCTGTGTTGGGACAAGCAACGCGGGACCGGTCAGCGTCGGCCTGCCCGCCGGTTTCCAGCTTTCTGCGGAAAACCAAACCACCTTGCCCGTTTCAACGTCTATGGCCGCTGCGCGGTCCCCCGAAATATAAACCCTCCCCTGGGCGGCGCCGATGAGATAGCGCATTTCGGACCGCGGATGCCGCCATTGCTGCCGGCCGCTCGCAGCGTCGAACGCGACCAGGTCATCGGAATCCTGCGGCGCTGCGATGACGAGCCCGCCGCACACGATGGGCGGGCCGTTTCGCCAGCAGTCGTCGTTTCTCAGCGCCATCCGCCGCCGCGCCGGCTCGAAGGAGCTGTATCGGGCCAGCCAGCGCACCTCGCCCGTTTCCGCGGCGATGGCTGCTACCGCGCCCAGATTAGTCGTCACATAAACGGTCCCCTGCGCAAACGCAGGTGGGGCCGGAAACGAACCGCGGCCCAGGTAACCACGGAAAACCTGCGAACACGGCTTCAACCGCCAGAGTAGGCCCCCAGTGCGCGCGTCCAGGGCAACTGCCACCCACTCTGTCTCCTGCTTCAGTGCCGCGGCGCAGACGAACACCATGCCATCGCCCAGCGCAGGCGAAGCAACGAGCAATCTCGGTGACGAAAGTTGTTTGTTTCGGTCTTCCTGCCGAGCGGCGCTCAAATTAGGCGCCCGCCACAGCTCGGTTCCCGATGCAGCGGAGAGGGCGACCACCTGGCCGGCAACGACGGCGAACACCCTGCCGTGGCCCACTGCGGGCCTGAGGAACGCGTCCGCACAATAGCGAGATGTAGGCGGCATCGGCTGGCGGGGGTAGCGCCACAGTAGTTCACCGGTGGCGCGCTTCAACGCCGCCAGCCACTGCGTGGTTTGCAGGAAAACCCTGTCACCAGAAACAACCGGATGCACCACCCTCGGCACACGCAGTCCGTTCGCGCGCAGCCCGGCGGCCACCCGCGGGTCGACGTCCGCCTCGGGGATGTCGAAGGACCACCTTCGGAGGCCGATCTCAAACGTCCGAGCTTGTGTCGCTCGGCGGCTGGCGGCGGCATCCCATGTGCGGCGGAACGCGTGCAGCTTGGCGTCGAATGATTTTTCAGGTGCAAGTTTGCGGGCGCGTTGGATGGTGCGCCTGGCCGCGCGGAGTTCACCACGCTGGGCGCGAATCTCTGCCAGCGCCACCAGAGCGCGAACAGCCCCGGACGACGGCGAGTAGAGGCGGACGACCTCCTGAAGGTCTCGAATACTTCGTGCCTCCACGCCCGCCCGGCACAGTGCGTTCGCTGCCGCATCATATCGGGCGCGGTACGCCCGCCGCCCGGGTTCCGGCCAGGAAAGGACTTGGCGCCGCACTTTTTCTGCGAACGGGACATAGATGCGCGGCTCAATCTCGAAAAGCTTTTTCTCCCCCTGAACGATGAGTTTCTGCGCTTGCGCGACAGCCTGGCCCCAATCCTGCGCCTCAGCCAGTTTCCTCAGACCGGCCAGCGCCTCGTCGGGGTGGTCGAATACGTTGACGTACAGTGCCTCGCGGCGGTTGTCAGAGGGGACTTCGCCCGCGGCCGGCGCAGAAAGAACAACAATCAGCAGACACGTTCGCACGATGTTCTTCACAGGGGGAAAATACCTCCTCAACTGCATTCTAATTCTGTGGCTGCGCGGTGTCAATTCCGGCGATCGTCCCGAAGCCGGTGTTTGTTGACAGCGTGGCGGTCGCAGTTGTAGAATCTTTCACCTTAGCCTGGGGCGAGCGTTTAGCACAGGCCTGCATGTTACGGAAAGGCAAATTATGTCCGCACTTAAACTAACCCTTTACCTCTGTGTTATCGGTTCCCTGACCCTGGTCACGGGATGCTGGTCTGCGCCGGGCCCACCACCTGACTGGCCTCAGCTGGACCTCGAAGACGAACCCGACACGGCGGTGACGCCGCCGTCATGGTACAAGTCGGCGAAGGAATACAACCCTTGGCCGCTGGGACCGGAACCGGAATACGCCACAGCCGAATGGCGGCACTGGTGCGCGGTGCGCTACAACAGCCGCGACATCGTCCGATGGCTTGATGCCCCGCCGACTATCGACGGGCGACCGGACGAGGCGGTGTGGAAGGACGCAGCAGTTAAAACCACCTTCATTGACCCCCTTGGTAAGGGGGCCTCGCCGGCAACCACTATCTACCTGGGATACGACGAGAACAACCTCTACCTAGCGGCGCGTGCGGAAGAGCCCTCCCCGGACACAATGCAAGTAGCAGCAACGCACCAAGACGGGTCTGTCCGCCTGGACGACCACATTGCCTTCAGCTTGGCACCGGAGTGGAAGACTCAGGCGTTCAGCGCATACAGGTTCCTGGTGAACCCCGGGGGAACTGTTTCTGATTTTCTCGACGCCCGCCGCTATTGGGACGCCGGGGTAGAGGCGGCGGCGGTGGTCGGACAGGGATCCTGGTCCGTAGAGATGGCGATACCGCTGAAGGCTCTTGGGGCGCGAGCAGACGACCTGGCGGGGACTGTTTGGGCCTGCCGCTTTGTGAGGCACCGCTACGCAGGCGGGCGGCACCAAGTCTCGTCTTGGACACGCATACTCGACGCGGAAACCGGCGCCGGCAACTGGGGCCACATGATATTCAAAGGTGTCAAAACTGAAGATAAGCAGCCGGCGGAGCCACAAACTGAGCGGCCAGAAAAGGCGCACTCTGCGGAGGAGCCAACGGACAAAGATGGGCCCTGACCGGCTTATTGGTTTCGATACAATGCTGGCCGTCAGCACCGACATTCTCGAGGCCAGCGCTTTTGCCTATCTCTCGTCCATCAACAAGACCACTGCTTGGCGCAGCAGCCGGGGGAACACGGCCACATGATCTGCGTATCGCTCGCCGAGCCGACTGTGGAGCTGGCCAAGCGCTCCATGTTTCGTGCCGCCGAGCGGGCCGAGATTGTCGAGTTGCGGCTCGACCAGCTCGACCATTTGCCGGATGCCGAGGGCCTAGCGAGTCTGCTCAAAGACCGCCCCTGTCCCGTAATCGTCACCAACCGCCCAGTCTCCCTGGGTGGCAAACACGACCAACCTGATGAGGTCCGCCTGAATACGCTCCAGGCGGCAATCGAGCTCGGTGCCGATTATGTGGACGTCGAACTCGAGCAGGTCGGCAAACTCCAACGGCGCAAGGCAAGCAAGATCATAGTTTCTTACCACAACTTCGATTCGACCCCACCAGGGCTGGGGAACGTGTTCAATGAAATGGCTCACCCGGGCGCGGACGTGGTCAAGGTGGCGACCATGGCCAACTCCATCCTTGACAACCTGAAAATGTTCGAGGGCCTGCGCCACGCCTCCGTCCCTTGCATCGGGCTGTGCATGGGCGAGCTGGGGCTGATGAGCCGCATACTCGGCCGGAAGTTCGGCGCCATGCTCACCTATGCTCCAATGGACCCGGCGAAGGCAACGGCGCCCGGCCAGGTCCCCCTGGAGGATATGATTGGGCTTTACAATTACCGCGCGGTCAACAGCGAAACACAGGTTTACGGGGTTATCGGCAACCCGGTGGCGCACAGCATCAGCCCGGCCATTCACAACGCGGCCTTCAGGGCACTGGGGGTCAACGCGGTTTACGTTCCGTTCAGGGTGGAGGGGGACGTATGCAATTTCATCGACGCCTGCCGGGGGATTCCGGCGCAGGGATATAGCATTACGATCCCGCACAAGCAGGCAGCGATGACGGCGCTGGACGAGATTGAGCCAATCTGCCGCAAAATCGGCGCGGTCAACACGGCCGTCAACCGGAACGGCCGCCTCGTCGGCTCGAACAGCGACTGGACCGCAGCGATTGGAGCCATCGAAGCCGGCCTCGCCGGCCGCGGGCTGGCAGGGAAGCGGGTGGCACTGGTCGGGGCAGGCGGCACGGCACGGGCAATTGCATTCGGTCTCAAGGCCAAGGGGGCCGTCACCTGCATCTACAACCGCACCCCGGAGCGCGCCCGGACGCTGGCCGAAGAGGTCGGCTGCGAATGGGCAGCGCTCGATGCCTTGGGACCGGACCTCGCCGCGGCCGTCCTCGCAAACGCCACCTCGGCCGGGATGTATCCGGACACCGACGCAACATCCGTGCCGCCATCAGTGCTCAAACCCGGGATGGTGGTGTTCGACGCGGTATACAATCCGGTGTGGACTCGGCTGCTGTGCAGCGCAGAAGAGGCCGGATGTACCACCGTCAGCGGGCTGGAGATGTTCATCAACCAGGCCGTCCAGCAGATCACGACCTGGACTGGGCGGGAGGCGCCGCGCGAACTGATGGAGGCGGTCACCCGCGAAAAACTGGGGGTGGTCGAATGATATTCTTACTGCGGATTGCCACGGACTCGACGCGGACGGAGCGGGCGCGAGCAGCCCGCACGCACCAGACTTGATGCGTGTTCGCCAGTAGTGAGGGAACATGACAGCACTGACTTACTTTTTCGTATTCTTCCTTGGGTGTTGTGTGGGAAGTTTTCTGAACGTGTGCATCTACCGGCTGCCGCGGCGGATGTCGCTGATTTGGCCGGGCTCGCATTGCCCCCACTGTAACGAGCCTATCGCGTGGTACGACAACCTGCCTGTGCTGAGTTGGCTGTGGCTGCGGGGGCTGTGCCGGCGGTGCGGCGTGCTCATATCGCCGAGGTATGTGGTGGTCGAACTGCTCACTGGCGGGGTATTTGTTTGGATATATGCGATGCACGTAGCTGCGCCTCCGGGTGCGGCACTTTCAAATCTGCCGGGGTTGGGCGCTTACGTGGTGCTGGCGTCCGCGCTCATCGCTTCTTCGTTTGTGGACGTAGAGAGGATGGTGATACCAGATGAGATAACGGTCGGCGGGATGTATGTCGGGCCGGTTTTGTGTGCGATTTTCCCGCAGATTATCGTCCGCCAGCCACTGGGGGGCGGGCCAACGGGGTGGATATTGCGGGCCACAGGTGGCGCTGGCTCCGAGCACCTGGCGG
The DNA here is from genome assembly GCA_030605345.1 of Candidatus Brocadiia bacterium. Taxonomy (GTDB): domain Bacteria; phylum Planctomycetota; class PUPC01; order PUPC01; family PUPC01; genus JAUWIN01. The sequence goes on along the minus strand of JAUWIN010000071.1, from coordinate 641 downwards.
GGCTGACGGCGTCGGTGCTGGGGATGGCGGCGGGCGCGCTTGCCATATATGCGGCGGGTGTTTTCGGGAAGGCGCTGTTTCGGAAAGAGGCCATGGGCTTCGGCGATGTGAAATTGATGGGGATGGTCGGGGCCTTCATCGGCTGGTGGGGCGTGCTCTTGGCATTTTTTGTCGGATGTGTGTTCGGCGCGGTGGTGGGGATCATGCTGCTCATCGGGCGCCGCGACACGCACATCCCGTTCGGCCCCTATCTCGCCGCGGGAACACTTACCGTAATGCTCTACAAGCAGGCCGTGTTTCGCGCCCTGTGGGACTTCCCCAACGTCATTCAGTCGTGGTTTTCTTGAGGCCCGCTTGTCCCCCCAGGCAATCCAGCAGGCTTATGACATTGCGTTGACGCTTTACGTGCCGCTTGCGCTGGGCTACGGCCTGCACAAGCTGGGGGTGGTGGGCACGAAATGGACGCGGCCGTGCATGGTCTGGCTGATGGTCCTGGTCGAGCCTCCGATAACGATGTATTCGTTGTGGGTGCTGCGGGCGAGCGACGTGGCCGTGGGGAAAAGCTTTCTCGCCGGAGTCGGCAGCATCATTCTGGCCGCGGCGCTGATAGCGACCGCGATGCTTTTCGCAGGCCGGCTGGC
>JAUWIN010000062.1 GCA_030605345.1 Candidatus Brocadiia bacterium | reverse complement strand
TCTTATTTCCACTTCTCGTCCACGACAATTTCGTCGAAGCTCAACCTTGACCGCGCCGCGGGCTCGCCGGCAGGGTATCCCAGCGGCATTAACTGCACCACGCGTATCTCTTCCGGTATGCCGAGCAGCTTCTTGACTGCGGGCTGGTCAAAAGCCCCAATCCAGCAGGTCCCCAGGCCTTCCTCAGCCGCTTTCAGCGTGATGTGGTCCAGCGATATGGCCACGTCTATGGGGTAACACGGCTCCCCGCACGGCATTTTGTACCCGTCGGTCTTGGCGCATGCAACCAGGACCACCGGGGCCTGGCCGACAAACTTTTGGCTGCTGGCCGCATCCGCCAGCCTGGCGCGCATGCCCGGATCGCGCACCACAATATACCTCCATTCCTGGCGGTTGCTGGCCGACGGAGCAAGGCGCCCGGCTTCAAGCACGGCCAGCAGTTTCTCTTCTTCCACCGGGCGGTCTTGATACGAGCGAATGCTGCGGCGCCTCCGTATAGCTTCGATAACGTCCATCTTGCACCCCTCCTTGTCGCTCAGACAAAGCCCCTCGCCCACTTTGCCGCTTTCGCGTCGGTGGCCGACTTCTATATGCGGCCCGCAAGCGGCAGCGTGATAAAAATAATCTCAACGCACACCGAAAACCTGAGCATCGGACAGCTCCCACAACCGCCAGCTCGCTCACAGATGATACTCCCCGCGTCAAGCCGGCGTCAAGCCGGGAAGTATGGATTATTCTATGCGGAACCTGTGAGCGCCGGAGGGGAGGTCGAACATCGCACGTCGGCCACTCATCTCCAGGCTCGCCGGGCTTCCGTCAACCGTCAGCGAGGGCGACTGCGAGGCACCTTCGCCCAGCAGGACCGTCACTCGCGCCGCCGGCCCACCGCTCCATCCTTCTGCACGCCCATCGTCGTATATGGTCACGTATCCCGTGCCGGGTTCGAGGCGGAAGGCCAGTTCGTCGCTGCAGGCTTGTTGTGCATCAATAAGAACCAAGTCGGCCGATTCCGGGCCGCGCCGTATCACCCCCGCTGAACCTTCCAACAAGTTGTCCTCCACGTTGCCTGCCACGTGGGCGGGTACGCGGCCCAGGCGGATGAATTCAGTACCACGGGCCGTGGTGAGAACCAGGTGTGCGCCTCCGAGCATGGTCTCCAAGCTACCCAGAGTGACGCTCCACGGCTTGAGCGTCGCGGCGCCCGGCGCTGCTCCACGCGGCGCCGGTTAGATTACGAACGTCGGTCTGGTCGCCGTGCGTTCGAGGCGAACACTACTCGCGCCCTGCGGATAGTGTGTCTTGGCAGCGAGGGCGAGGAGCTGTGCGCGGCAGCCTTCCGCTCCAGCGATGCCGCCTCGACCGGTCACACGCTTGGTCTCGGCGCCGGTCAACGAGAGAAGTCCCGGCGGGAACTCGTCCGAAACCACGATGTAGCCGGTAAGCTTGTTGAACAGGATGTGCCTGTATGCTGGCAGGTGGCTGTTTTCACCCCGCGAGACCCATCCGCCGAGCAGGGCATAATCGTATGCTGGCGAAGTTCTGAACCGCAGAATATGGGCCTGTGATTTTATGCGTCCTTCCAGCAGGGTGGTCTGGAGTTTCGCCAATCTGGCAGCGCCGACGTGCACGTCCAAGTTCCAGCCGTTGAGATACACGAACCATTCGGCCGACGTCCCCCAGTCCTTGGTCAGGACTGCCGCCGTCTTTGTCAGTTGTTCGCTGCGAACCCGGCCCAGCGGTCGGGCCGGCGGCCGCGCCCCCGCGGTCAGCAGCGTACCGACCAGCGATTCGGGGCCGCGGGGCGCCCAGATGGGCGACCGGCACACTTCCCACAGCGCCTGCATCTTCTCCCCGAACTCTGTATCCGCGAACGCTGATTTTGCCAGCCCGAGATAGCCGAGTGCCGGGTCCGGAGAGACCGCACGGCTCGCCGGTGAGACTCCTCTCTGCGCCGGCGTCAGTGTGGCGGCGGCCAGTTTGACGATACGTTCTAATTTCTGGTCAATGTAATTGCCGCAGCCGAGAGCGCGGTTGACCATCGCATACTGGAGAATCCGGCAGAGCTCTTCCGGGGCCACGGAGGCGGGGTCGCGCTCGGCACGCTGTGCAACAGCGGCGAAACGCTTCTCGAACATGGTATCGGCCTGACGGAGCCATCGCTCGGAGAACCTCGAAGGGCGGAGCGCGCCGGCTGTGAGGGCCAGAGCCAGGCAGGCATTTGAGTCTCCGGGCTGCCTTTTCTGATGGTAAGCCCTGGTCAGCAGTTCTGCGGCGATTATCATCATCGCCCGCACCTCGCGCTCTTCGGTGTTAGTCAGCACTCCGCTCGCGCGGTTCATATCATAGGCAGCGGCGAAGTCGGCAATCTCTGTCACTACGGCGGAATTGACAGGTCCTTTTTCGAGTTTCGATTGCAGCGAGCGCGCCGATTCGAGCAGCCACTGGCGGATTGCTGAAGTCCGCGCTCGTCTGCCGGACAGTGCGTCCGCAGCGAGCAGCGGCAGGTGGGCGCCTGTCTGGCAAGAGCGGGCGAGGATTTCGACCTGTTCGTCGTCGAGGAATGCTGCAACCCTTTCGGCGGCCGGGACATCGGCGGCGTTTTTATCCGAACCCTGTATCCGCGTGTAGATGAGTTTTAGCGGGGCTGTCACGTCGCGCTTGACTTCGAGGCCGCGGCGAACCAGCAGGCTGCCGCGGAGTCGTCCGGGGAGGTTGTCGAACACGAACACATAGTCATATCTGGTTGCAGGGATGCTGTCGAACCGGAAGTTCCCCTGGTTGTTTGCGTCGGCCCAGTGCTCGGTGATGCCGTCGGGAGGCTCGTCGTTCACCAGCAGGACCGAGGCCCTCGGCATTGGGCTGCCGTCCGGCTGCAGCACCTGGCCGCGTATAGAGCCTCGCGGCACAATCCGTTCGCCTTCAGATATCGGCTGGTCAGACCAGGCTCGGAACGCGCCGGTCACCGGTCTGCCGACCGCATCTTCCGCTGGCAGGTGGAGCAGCTTCGCGGCCGTGGCAAGTGTGTCGGCCGCGGAGACGGGGCCGGGAAGCTGATGTCCGTGCCTAGTGCCCGGCCCGCGGACCATCCAGCAGGGCCGGGGAGGTCCGGCTGAGATGACGATGAGGGTAGTTTGACCGGCGAGGCCGGCGCCGTTTATTGCGGCAAACAACTTCCCCAGGCCGGTGTCGCAGTCCGTGATGGGGTCTTTGCCTGCCGACAACTCGACGAACATGCATTCTGGACGGCAGCGCAGAAATTCCGACGCAGCGTAGGAACCGAGCGCCACGGGGTTATCCAACTCGGCAGAGACGTCCGGCAGGTAAGTCGCCTGAGGGTCAAATACGGTCAACTCGTGGCTGCGTATGAGCGAGACGGCGCCGAGACCGGCCGCCCTGCATCGGGTGAGAATAGAACGACGGCTCTCTTCAAGCCTGCTCTCCCGCGTGTGCATTGATTTGGGCAGTCCTGTCAAGGCCTCGGAATACATGCCAACCCGGTCGCCGGGTGCCCTGGTATTCAGGTCCCAGGTATACGCGCCGTCGTGCTGCACAAGGTAGAGGTGCGGAGTTCGCTGCGGGTCGATGTCGGCAGGTTTGAGACCGTCGAGCGCGACAATGACGACGTGGACGGACCTCTCGACTGGGGTCGGCCGCGGGGGGAAAAGGCAGCAACCGGCCAGCGCGGCAACTGCGACCACCGGCGCTGTGGCGTGGGCTATTTTTCGAAGCACGGAGAACTCCTCAGAATCGCCGGAGTGACGCTCGGACCGAATTATCAGCAGTTTACGTCCGTGGGCTTCGTCAGTCAAGTTGCAGGAAGGACGACCAGAAGGCCCTGCGCAATGTGGCGAGAGCGTGTTTGTTCAAGAATAGGAAGACCCGCGCCGTCAGGTCATTCGTCCGCTTCCACCGTCTCTAGCGGGAGGAATTTGAGGTTGCGGATGCAGAGCGGCCCGCCGTGCTTCACAAATATGCCCAGGCGGCCGTTGGTCCTCCGGTCCAGCTGGAAGCTGCCGCTGCCCGGCCGACCGTTCAGCGTGTAGGTAAATTTCCCGCCAAGGGTGCTGGCGCTGAAAGTGTTCCAGGCGTTTCGCTTTATCCTGACGTCGTGGGCGCCTTCGACTTTGACCGCTGCCAGTCCGTCGCCCAGGATGTGTTCGTACCACCAACCGCCCAACACCTTGTAGCCGGTTCCCTTCTTTGCGCTGACGAAAGCCACGTCCAGCATCCGGTCGTATTTCCACAACCTCCACCGCTCGTCGGGGGGGAGGTCTTTGCCCGAGACGAACGTCCTAGGCCCGGTCTTCACCACGGTGCGCGTGTTGCGCAGATCAGCGCGACGTACACCACGGAAAACCCTGTCCAGCAGGCGTAACCCCCACACCAAATCACTCCGGTCGCGAAACTCGAACGAGAATCTCGATTCCGCCCAGCGGAAATCCTCGTTCACCAGCATCCCCCGGTGGACCGTGATGGTATTTGTGGATGGGTCCAGCGCGTACTTGAGGTCGGGCCCGCCCCAGCCCCTGGCGTCAAACTGGAAGTCGGCCTGCACCGCGGGGCTTCGACAGCCTGCTACGGTGACAACTAAACAGCCGCACAACACGACACATCCCACTACCCTCATGGGTGCGCTCCCTCCTGTATCACCGTCCGAACTCCACGATTCTACCCCTGCGCAGCCGCGCACACAAGCGCCATTACGCCAAAACCTTCTGCCCGACCACACCTTACCACGCAGTAACCTGGCGATACAATATCAAAAGGACAACAACATCTTCTCGACGTAACGAGGTAAAATAACGGTGGACATGCCGCAACAAGATAAATCCACCCATTCAAAGTTCTTAAATCTTTACGGGAATGAATCGCCGTGAGCTACGTCTGTTCCTGGAGCGGCGGCAAGGACGGTTGTTTTGCCTGTTATAAGGCTATGTGCCAGGGATACCACGTATCTCACCTGGTGAATTGCATCTCGCAGGAACACAAAAGGGTGCGTTTCCACGGGACCGAGGCCAGGTTGATCCAACTGCAAGCCGAAGCAATCGGCCTGCCGCTCGTCCAAAAGGAAACCACGCCCGACGCATACGAACCCGAGTTCAAAGAAACTGTAAGAAACCTTATCCCCGCTGGCGTTGAAGGTATGGTGTTTGGTGATATATACCTGCAGGAACACAAGGATTGGACGGAGAAGTTTTGCCGGGATTTGGGGATTCGAGCGATCCAGCCGCTTTGGGGCAGAGACCGGGAAGAACTTCTCCTGGAGTTTGTCCATGCTGGCTTTCGAGCGGTCATAGTCGCTGCAAACGCTGAGTTCTTCGACTCCGACTGGATCGGCCGCCAAGTGGACGAGGACTTCGTGAAGTATCTGCGAGACAACAACGTTGACCCTTGCGGTGAAAATGGCGAATACCACACACTCGTGACCAGCGGCCCCATGTTCAAAACGCCAATAACTATAGCCCGGAGCAAAACCGTTCGCAGAGACGGCTATTGGTTTTTGGACACCCTGGAATACTCGTTGTAGATGCGACCTCCAACTCGGCACACGCGACACCCGTTTCGTGCTTGAGACCACGTGCCGGGCGGGACATGAGGGTAAAGGTAGAAGCCTGGCACTGGGCACGTGTCGGCGGGTGTCTGATGAATTACCAGCTTTCCATTCCGTGCTCAGACAAGCCGTAAGCGCGGTGGAGCACCTGCACGGGATGGAGAAAGCGCTTGCCGGAACCCTGCTGGAGTTGCATGGCGCACGAATTGCACTCCGTCAGGCCGTACCGGACGTCCAGGCTCTTGAGCCGCTCGAACAGCGGCCGGCCGATGAGCATGGACAAGTCGTAATTCTTACGGCGCAGCCCGAACGTACCCCCCATCCCGCAGCATCCGCCCTCGAGATCAACCACCGGCAGTTCGGGCACCAAGCGCAGCAATTCCAGAGATGGCAGGCCGATTTTCAACGCCCTCAGGTGACACGGGGCGTGATAGGCGAACGGAACAGGTACCGCCCTGAACCGGATGTCGAGGCGGCCAGCCCGGTGGAGGCTCAGCAGGAACTGCATCAGGTCGAACGAAACCTCCGACACCGCTCTGACCTCAGGCGTGTCGATACAATCAAACAAACCTTTTCTGAAGAACAGCGCGGTGCGGGGGTCGGTGAACACAATTCTGAATCCGTCCTCCACCAACGGCGCCAGCCGCTTGATGTTCTTCCTGATGGCTCTGCGGGCGCCGGCGACGTCACCATACATCATTCGTTCGGTTCCAGGGTCGGCGCCGCTAATCACCTCGACTTCCGCCCCGTTGCGCAGGAGAACATCGAGGGCGCACTGTGCGACCTCGGGGTGGAAACAATCGACCGGGGTACCGGTGAAGTAGGCAACGCGGTGCCGGAGCTTGGCGAGGGTGGGTTTGTGTCGGCCGGATAGTTCCACCGGGCGGAACCTGGGGAGTTGGCGTCTGGCGGCAATGCCGAAGGCTTTCTCGACCAGGAACCTGACCCCACGGTTATGCGCAAGGAAATTCCCGACCGACGGGAACGTCGCCGCCAGGGGCAGCAGAGTGTTCCAATACTTCGCCACCTTTTCGTCACGTTGGAGCCCACCTTTTTCGGCCCGGCGGGCACGAAGCTCCACCATCAGTTTGGCCGTGTCCACACCTGCGGGGCATTCAACCGAGCACATCTTGCAGTCAACGCATAGGTCCGTAAGCCTCGTCATCTCGCTGACCACCTCGTCCTCTGGCGGCAGGGTGCCCTGGTTTGAGAGCAGGTGGCGAAGGACGTTTGACTTGGCGCGGGGCGATGCCTCTTCGGTTTGCAGGGCTTTATAGACCGGGCACATTGCGACCGACTCGGTCGGATTGCGGCAAGCCCCGCCGCCGTGGCACTTCTCGATGATGTCCTGGCGCGACACCTCGCGGTACAGCAGCTTCGGCTCTGTCTGCCGGGGCGAATGGTCGGCCCTGTAGCGCAGGTTAGAGATGATGGTTCCGCGCTCCCCTCCGACCTTGATGCCTGGGTTCAGCCCGCCAGATGTGGAACTGCGCTCGAAGACGCGTTTCACCTCGGCAAACACATCGCACAGCTCGCCGTATTGGAGCCTGAGGAATTCGGTGCGGGCGAGGCCGTCACCGTTCCCACTCGAGATGGTCCCGCCCATGTCGACCACCATCTGGAAGACCTGTTCTGCGACCTGGCGCATAGTCTTGATGTCTTCCGGGCTGCGAAGGTCGAGCAACGGCCAGGGGGAGACGTTGCCGTGTCCTACGTGGCCGTGTATGGGGACGTCGAGGCCGCGCTTGTTCATCATTTCGCACAGGCCGTGCACACAGCTGGGGAGCATGTCGAGCGGCACGGCGATGTCGTCGATGAACGGCGTGACGCGGCGGCGGCCCTCGATGTTGTGGAGAATGTTGAGAGCGGCCTTTCGGAGCGCCCGGGCCTCCTCCACGTCCGGCTCGGAGATCGCCATTATGGCGTCTGCTGCGGTGCCTCCCTTCTCTACCAGTAGTTTTTTCGTTTCTATCAATTTCGGGACAACCTCGTCATTGTCCGCGCCGTCGAACTCGACCATCAGGGCGGACTGGACCTTCCGGCGGAGGAAGTGGGCGAGGTCTGGGCGTCTGGCGCAGACCAGCTCGAGCGCCCGAGCGTCGAACATCTCCACCGAACAAGGCCCGCCGTCGAGGATCGGCCGGACGCTGTCGGCTGCCAGTTGAACGTTTTCGAAATAGAGCATGAGTATCCCGCTCACTGGCGGGCGTTCGACGGTCCTGAGGGTGGCTCTGGTTACGATGGCCAGGGTACCTTCGGAACCTGTAACCAGCGGGCCCAGATCAAGGACGCCGTGCCGGAGGGCTCGTTCGACCCGGTAACCGCTGGAGTTAGCAGACAGGCTGGGCGTCTTCGACCGGACCAGCCGGCGGTTGTCCCGCAGGAGGTTATAAAGTTTGTTATAGAGTTCCGCTTCGCCTCCTCCGCCCGCAATCAGCTCCTTAAACGCGGTCCGCCGCACGTCTATCGGGCCGGTCTCAACAACGGTGCCGTCAGGAAGGAGCAATTCACGCGACTCGACATAATCAATAATCGAGCCTTATTTGGCCGAGGGGATACCGGACGAATTGGTGCCTATCAATCCCCCGATGGTGCAGTAATCTCCCGCTGACGGGTCTGGTGGGAGGTATCTGTTGAACTGGGCCAGCACCTGGTTGATTTTCGCGTAGTTGGCGCCGGGCGGCACCGTGACAGTGTCCTCGCCTACATCGAACTCCGTCTCCGCGCCCATGTAGGTGCTGGTGTCGATGATGAGGCCCGTCCCGAGGCAGGCGCCGGTCGGGCTGGTCCCACCGCCGCGGACAGTAACCGGGACACCCTCAGGTTCGCACCATCGCAACGTCTGAGCTATGTCCTCGCTATGGCGCGGCCGGACCACCCCCAGCGGCAGGACTTGGTAGATGCCAGCGGCGCTGCTGTATATCACCCGGCCGAGGTCATCGCCGAGCACGTCGCCTGAGATTTGGCTCCGGAGGTCGTCGAGACCCGTTGTGCCGAGGGGCGTCATCGGGGTCAGAACCAGCCCCCTTCTCGTTAGTTGGCGGGGTTCGAACACCTGCGCCACAAAGACGCGGCAGAACTATTTTAGAGAAAACACCCCGGTAACACAACGCGGAGTTCCGGCAACTTCTTCCAGCCTGCGCAGGTCGAAGCCGCTACGTCTTTCGCCGCCTTGATTCTACCCCCGCCGGTGATATAATCCCGCTCCGGGCCGCCGCCCTGAAGGAGCAAGGAAGAGCGTGACAGGAAAACGGAACCTCAGGCACTTCGTTACGGTGGCTGACCTGAACGATGACGAGGTTGGGCGGGTCTATCAGACTGCGGCGGAAACAAAAGCCCACGTGAAAAAGGGCCTACACACCAACGCCCTCGCTGGCCGGACGCTCGGGATGATCTTCGAAAAACCCTCGATGCGCACGAGGATGTCGTTCGAGACGGCGATGGTCCAGGCTGGCGGACACGCCATCGACATACGCGGCGAGGAAATCGGCCTGGGCAAGCGCGAGAGTGTGAAGGACGTGGCGCTGGTAATGTCGCGGTACGTAGATGCCATCGTGGCGCGAACCTTCGCACACCGGCGCATCGAGGCGCTCGCTCGGTACGCTGAGGTCCCCGTGGTCAACGGGCTTTCGGACTACGCGCACCCGTGCCAGGCGCTGGCCGACGTTTTCACCATTCGCGAGAAACTCGGCTCGCTCGACGGCGTGCACCTGGTGTTCGTCGGCGACGGCAACAACGTAGCCCGCTCACTTGCGATGCTGTGTCCCAGGTTCGGGATGAAATTTACCCTCGCCGCGCCCAAGGGCTACGAGTTCGACACGGCCTTCCATGAAAAATTGGCGAAAACCCTCGGCTTCGACCCCGACATCAGGGCGGCCCGCGACCCGCGCCAGGCGGTCAGGGAGGCACACGTCGTCTATACCGACGTCTGGGCAAGTATGGGACAAGAAAGCGAAGCCGAAAAGCGGAAACAATTGTTCCGCCCGTATCAGGTCAATGGCGAACTGATGCGGAACGCGCCGCACGGCGCTCTCGTGATGCACTGCCTGCCCGCCCACCGCGGCGATGAAATCTCCGACGAGATAATCGACGGCGACCAGTCCATCGTGTACGACCAGGCGGAGAACAGGCTGCACGTCCAGAAGGGCCTCCTGTTCTTCCTGCTCGGCGTCGAGGAGATATGATGGCCAGGCGACCCGACGGCCGCAGACTCGACCAACTCCGGCCCGTCAAGATCAGGCGAGGCTACACCAAGAACGCTCCGGGCTCCGTGCTCATCTCCGCCGGAGACACCAGGGTTCTGTGCACAGCGATGTGTGAAGACTCCGTCCCGCCGTTCCTCGCCGAAACAGGCGCCGGCTGGGTCACCGCCGAATACGACATGCTCCCCTCCGCTACACACCCCCGCCGCGCGCGTCAGATAAAGCGCGGACCGCCGGACGGGAGGCGCCAGGAAATCCAGCGCCTCATCGGGCGGTCTCTCAGGGCTGTGGTCCGCCGCGAACGACTCGGCCAGCGGACCGTCCACGTCGACTGCGACGTCATCCAGGCCGACGGAGGTACCCGCACGCTCGCCATCACCGGCGCCTTCGTGGCACTCTCCGACGCCCTCAGGGTCCTGCGGAATACAGGTGTCATCAGCAAACAACCTATCATAACCCCCATCGCGGCCGTGAGTGTCGGCATCGTCGAAGGCCGGCCCAGGCTCGCCCGGTGCTACGCAGAAGACGCTGCGGCTGAGGTGGACATGAAGGTGGTGATGGACGGCAAGGGCGGAATTGTCGAGATCCAGGGCACAGCTGAGCACCGGCCGTTCGACAAGCGGCAGCTAGACCAGATGGTGAACCTTGCCGGACGTGGAATACGCAGGCTCATCAAGATGCAAAGGCAGGCTCTCAGAAGAAGATGACCACAACCATCGTCATCGGCACGCACAACAGGAAGAAGGGGCGCGAGATTGCGCAGATACTCGAAACGCCCGGGCTGCGCCTTCTCACCCTCGACCATTTCCCAGGCGCACCTGAACCCGTGGAGGACGGGGCCACGTTCGAGGAAAACGCCACCACCAAGGCGGTCGAACTGGCGGACGCGCTGGGCGAAATGGTCGTGGCCGACGATTCCGGCCTCGAAGTCGATGCCCTCGGCGGCCGGCCGGGCGTCCAGTCGGCACGATACGGGGGCGAGCACGGCAACGACCAGCTCAACACCGAGAAACTCCTCCGGGAAATGAAAGACGTCCCCGTCGGAGACCGAACCGCGCGCTTCAGGGCCGTGGCCGCGCTTGCAGTGCCCGGGAGGTCCCTGGCAGTGGTTGACGGGGTGCTTGAAGGCAGCATTGCCACGGAGCCGCGCGGCTGCAACGGGTTCGGATACGACCCGGTCTTCATCCTGCCGGGCGAAGGCAAGACCTGCGCCCAACTCGAGCCGGAGGAAAAGAACGAGATTAGTCACCGGGGCCAGGCGTTTCGCAAACTCAAGGCCGCACTGCCGAGGTTCATTTCACTCGCCCACGAGGAGCGAAAATGAAACCATACGCCGTGGGTATCGACCTGGGCGGCACGAACACCAAAGGCGGCGTGGTCGGCCGTGACGGAAGCGTCTTGGTCAAGAAGAGCATCAAGACGGAGGCCGGCGGAGGGGCCGACCACGTCATCGGGCGGATAGCCGAGCTGGTCGCCGACGTTGCCGCGGCGGCAGCGGTCGGCCAGAACGATGCCGCAGGCGTCTGCGTCGGTTCGCCCGGGCCGCTTGACAGCCGGGCCGGCGTCGTTCACGAAGCGCCCAACCTTCGCTGGCGCGGCGTTCGGCTTGCCGACATGCTGCGGCCGCTGGTCGCCATGCCGGTGTTCGTTGAAAACGACGCCAACGTCGCCGCCTTTGGGGAGGCTTGGGTTGGCGCTGCGCGGAACTCCAAATGCACTATCCTCCTCACCCTTGGCACGGGGATCGGCGGCGGCATCGTCATCAATGGCGAGCTCTGGCGAGGTGTCACGGATACCGGCGCCGAACTCGGCCACATGACCATCAACTTCCAGGGGCCGGTTTGCAGCTGCGGGAACCGCGGGTGTATTGAGGCATACGCCTCCGCACCTGCTGTTGCCAGGCGGATGAAAGAAGCCGTGGAGTCAGGGCGGCAGTCCTGTTTGAAGGCACAGCTACTCGCCGGCGAGGAGGTTGACTCGAAGATGATTTACCAGGCTGCGGTCGGCGGTGACCCGCTGTCTAAGGAAATCATCGAAGAGACCGGACAGCTCCTCGGCATCGCTGTGGCAAACTATGTGAATATATTCAACCCTGACTACGTCGTTCTCCACGGCGGGTTAGTTAACGCTGGCGAGGCGCTTCTTGGCCCGCTCCGGGAGGAGACCAAGAAGTGGTGTTTCCGAGCGTCGCAGCGGAACCTCCGGGTAGTGCCCTCTGAGCTGAAGGGAGATGCCGGCATTGTGGGGGCTGCCGGATGCGCTTTTGCCCGGGCCGAGGATAATTCTTGACACGCCCACCCGCGGCGGGGTTATAATCCTCTGTGTTGTTATGAGTTTTGGAGGCGGTAAGATGGGCGAAAACGAAGCACCGGAAGACCTGCAGGAGGCAGTAGAGCGTTCTTACCAGGCGCAATGGGGCGGCAGGCGGTTCTGCTTGGTCACTGCGATTGTGCTTTTCGTCCTGGCAGTGGCCAGCGGCGTCGTGCTTACCGTTGCTCACCGGTGGTTCGAGCCGGAGCAGGGAGGGTTGAAAGTAGTCGAGATATCCGCACTCACCACCAGTCTTGTCTGCCTGATTGTGGCGGTGTTGTTCGTCCTCGAAGCACTTATTCGCTGGCAGCGCGAGCAGGGCCAACTCCCCGACAGGGTGATACACGCGGCGTTGTCCCTCAGCCTGGTAACGGTCGCTGGCCTCGCGTTCCTCTTTTTCCTGTCCAGTCTGCCCTGGGAACAGAGCGGGATCGGGCGGAACCTGATGCAGATTATCCGTTTTATCGTGCTCCTTTTCTGCGGCATGGTCTGGCTGGGGTCGGCAGTTATGAACTCTGCGGGTGTGACCATGCTGGTTACGCGACGCAGCGACCTGGTTG
>JAUWIN010000131.1 GCA_030605345.1 Candidatus Brocadiia bacterium | reverse complement strand
GGCGGGCATTACGTCACCGCTCTCGCGCACCTCGTCAATCTGGGGGGACAATGGGTCCGCACCACCGGGCACCTGGGCTCGCCTTCCCGGCATCTAGTCCCTATAGGCGGGCACTTGGTCTGCACCGCAGGGCAGCGGGTCTCGACCGGGTTGCACTCTGTGAGCACAGGCGGGCATTTGGTCTCCTCCGGCGGACACCAGGTCTCGACCGCCGGGCACTTGGTAAAGCTCCCAATGCATTGAGTGTCCGCCGCATTGCAGGACGTTATCCGCAGGGAGCACTCGGTCTGCACGGGTGGGCATCTGGTCTCGACTGGCGGGCATTTCGTCCAGCTTGGCGGGCATTTGGTCTCCGCTACGGGACACCTTGTCGGTCGTGTCGGGCACTTCGTTCTGGTGGGTGGGCACTTGGTATCTGCAATCGGGCACCACGTCAAGATCGGCGGGCACTTGGTCTTCACCGACGGGCAGCGGGTCTCGACCTGGCTGCACGTTGTGAGCACAGGCGGGCACTTAGTCTTCTCAGCCGGGCACTTTGTCTCGCCTGCATGGCACTTGGTCCACATGGGCGGGCACTTGGTCTCGACCGCAGGACAGTTGGTCAAGCGCGCCGCATAAACAGTCACCCGTGGGATCGGCCCAATTGCTGGGCCACGGCGATTCCGCCCTATAGCTGCTCCAGCATCCTCAGCAAAGAGCCCGAGGCTGCTCAAGGCGAAAAACACCGTGACAGTAACCGAAATCCAGAATAAGCGCCTCGAAATAGTTCTTGTCATAGGCCTATCTCCTTTCGCGAGCTTGAGAAGTGTGTGCGTCAAGCCAGCGGCGCCCCATCAGCACCGCTGAAACTCCAGTTGTTTAACACCATAAAAGGTGGCAAGTTTCGGCAATTCCCGCTGAAAGTCCCTGGGATCGATATGCTTATGGAGAGTAACCCGGAGGCTGTGGATCGTCGCGCATCAGCCGCGGCGTCTATGCCGTCGGCTGCATGCGCTGGTTGTGCGTCAGCGACCCTTCTGTGCAACTTGCAGATCCACAGGCTCTCTGCCCGACGTTGCCCGGAAAAAGAAACCGGGTTGAAACGAATGCTGTGCCTCTTGCCAGCCCTCCGCTGCGCACACCTCCTCCGGCTGGCCCCACCACCGAAACGTTTCGTACCCGTTAATCACACAGCGAGTGGAAGGCTTGGGACGCGGATGCTTGAGATTCTCAATCCACACGTGCCGCACAGGCTTCTCGAGCTTCACACCGTTCACAGTATCAATGACGTAGGAGCTCGGATTCTTCCCCCTATTATCGCGATGCCCTTTTATTGTAAGATAGCTCCCGATTGGACGGCCAAGTCTCCCCGTTGGCCGTTTTCCAGTGTTCCCTGCCAGCCCAAGAGCACCAGCGACGAGAAGCACGAGGGTCAGTGGTATGACGAGTTTTCTCATGGCACCATTCCTTTCACGCACAACTACACGCTGAGCCGCTATGCCGGGATCGCCCAGGCGGCGAAAAGGCTGATAGCTGCCCCATCACAGTTCCCTCGCCGACATGAGCGAAAGAAAACCCATTGGCCTTACAAAATGATTATAACACGTCCTTTGCCGCCTGTCAAGCGAAGGCTTTTGCAAAAAAAGAATCTCTTGCCGGGTAAGGCACGTCTACAACGGCTTCGCAACGTATGCTTGCGCTTCAGTACTGCCTCATCAGGCCGACGAGGACGCCCTTGATGAGCAACTGGACGCGCTTTTGTCCGGCGAACAGGAATTCCTTGCCGCTGCGCACGAGCACGAGCGAATGGTAGAGCTTGTTGATGTTCTCGGGGCGCAGTTCGATGTAGGGGCCGTGGTCGATATACCACTTTATTGTCGAGCCTTCAGTCTCGCCGGTGAGTTGTGCGCAGACGATCTGTCCGGTGCGGGGCGCCGCGGCCGGGTCGAATACGCAGATGTCGCCCTGCTTGATCTCGTTGCGCATCGAATCGCCGTGCGCCTTGAGCAGGAAGCGTTCGGCGCGGGAGATATCGAGCGGAACCGAGACCTGTTCGGGCGCATCCTCGAAGCTCTCGGCCCAAGTGAACTGGTTGCACTCGACTTCCGCCAATAGCGGCAGCGTGCGAGCGGCGCTGGCGGGTTCCGGCGAGAGAAGGTCGCCCAGTCCGAAGTGGATGCGGGCGTCTTCGAGTTCGGACGGTTCGAGGGTCTCCTCGAGGAGTTGATCCAGCGAGACGCGCAAGGCTGCGGCCAGGCGGCGGTATTTCTTGATCGGCAGGCCGGCGAGACCTCGTTCGATGTTCGAGATGAATTGCGGCCCTTTATAGCCCAGCTCCGCGGCTACCTCGCTCTGTGTCAGGTGCATCTCTCCGCGGCGGCGCGCGATAAACCGGCCGAGCGCTCGAGTGTGGGTGTACATCGCGGTGCCTCCAGTGGAGATCAGCTTTGTAAGACCGGCAATTTCAGTGGGTTCTGTCGTTTCCAGGTGCAGTATAGCACAAGAATTTGGAAAAATCCAATAGTTTATTTATTTTTTCCTTGACAACCGTACATCCGTGTGGTATACTTGGCGTAGTGAGGTTGGCCGTCGGCCATCGGCGACCTGACCTGAAGCGCTTCGATGTGATGCGCATGCGGCAAAGACCTCCGGAGCGTATGGCGGAGTCTTTTTCATGGCCGAACGTTACATAAGCTGTTTATTTGGAAAGGAGGCCTGCGATGAACAAGGAGTTTGATCCTAAGGACTACGTGCTGGTGCGTGAGCGTATCATGACGTTCAAAGTGGATTACCCGCAGCGGGCGATCCGGACGGAGATCGTGCACGACGACGGGAAGACGGTCGTAATGAAGGCGATGGTGTGGCCGGATGCGAGCTGCCCGGAACGTTTCTTCACCGGCCACGCGGAAGAGGACCGTCATCGTGGCGACGTGAACGTGGCCGGCTCGGCTCTCGAGAACTGCGAGACGTCGGCGGTCGGCCGGGCGCTGGCGTTCATGGGCTACCCGCCGGAGCGCAGCAGGGCGGAGGTGTGCGATGCAGCACTGAGCGAGCCGTCGCGGCGGCAGATACTTGCGCTCTGCGCGGGCCTGCGCATCGGCGAGGCCGAGCGCGACCTCCTGCTCGCTCGGGAGTGCGGAGGCAAGGCGCTGGGCCAATTGACGGAGCACGAGGCCCAGGAATTGATCGAATTTCTGAAGCATCAACGCCGGCGCGAGCGCGCGGGCGAGCAACGCGCAGCATGATGAGCGGACACGACCACCCCAGCCCCAACGGGGCGCAGGAAAAAAGAGCAGGGGCCGTGCCCCTCCAGGGCACAGATGTTATGCGAACTGATTCCTGGGGCTGAAGCCCCAGGCTTTATCCCTTGGCCGCTACGCGGCCCACTGTGAGCGTGTATGTGATTCGGGCTAAACACATACCAGCGTGGGTGCAATACCGGCGGCAGGCTTCAGCCCCGTCAGGGGCGGAATACAATAGCCCACGGCAACGCCGTGGGTACGGTTGATGAGGGAAATCCCAGCCCCATTAGGGGCGGAATAGAATAGCCCACGGCCCTGTCCGCCTACGGAGGCAACGCCGTGGGTACGGTTGATGAGGGAAATCACAGCCCCGTCAGGGGCGGAATACAATAACCCACGGCAACGCCGTGGGTACGG
>JAUWIN010000086.1 GCA_030605345.1 Candidatus Brocadiia bacterium | reverse complement strand
ATCTGGGTCAGCACCTAGCGGCCGGTCGGGGAGGGCTCGGTTTCCAGCGCATTATTGGTGGCGAGAACGACGTCTTCGCTTAGCCCGAAGTTTGCCTCAATCGCCGCTTTGGCGACCGCGTCGATGACGTCCTGGCCGGGAATGGTCCGCAATTTTTTCTCACTGCCAGGCCGGTGGGAAGGGAAGGTTCCTGTTTGTTTGTCCGGGTGAGTCGTCCTGCCGGGAGCGCCGTGCTTTCGTCGCAGTGTTATTCGCCGGGCTTGGTCAAGAGGACGACGTCGCCTTTGGTCAGCCCGTAGAGGACCTCGAGTTTGTCGCCTTTTCTCCTTCCGACAATTACGGGCTGTTTGAGCGGTTCTTCGCCCTCGGCTTTCTGGAGATACACGTAGCGCGCGTCCTCGTCCGCCGGCTCGCTGAAAACCGCCGCGGCCGGAACCAGGAGCGCGTCCTTCTTCTGGTATGCGAGCAGCTCGACCTTGCAGGTCATACCCGGCAGGACAGGGCCTTGCTTGTCGTCGAGCGTGACAGTAACGGAGTATGGTGCTGGGCCGGCTGGAGCGATCTTGACCGATTCGACCTCGCCGGTGAGCTTGTGTTTGGGGTAAGCGGTCGGGGTCACCGTGGCGGCTTGGCCCCTCCGGAGGTCGTGCAGGTTCTTTTCCGGCGCGGCGGCCCGGACGAATACCGGCCCGGGCTCGACGATTGTGATGAATACCTGTCGGGCTGGCAGTCCGCCGCCGGGCTTGAGTGCTTCGGCTATTTTCTCGGCTGAGGGGTATCGCCCGCGGACGCATTCGCCGTAGTAAACCACTCCGTCGGCGGGGGCGCGAATAGTCATTGTTTCGCGGTCGGCCTTGAGCTCTTCGAGGTGTTCTCTTGCCCTGGCGCGGTCATATTCCATTTTCTTGACCTCGAGTTGCTTGCGCCGGAGTTTGATTGGCACCATGGTTTCGGTCTGGTCGAGGGCGGCCTCGGCATCGCGCACCTTCTTCTTTTGCTGCTCGAGTTCCCGCCGCTTTTCTACCTTGTTCCGCCAGGGGAACTCAAATTTCGTTTTTTCTTCGTAATCCAGCTGTGTGCGCTTTAGTGAATGTTGCTCCCGCTTGAGCACGAGTTCCTCGGTGCCTTCGACCAAGTCGTCGGCCTCGTACATCTTCTTCAGTTCCTCCATCTCCATTTTGTTGCTTTCCAGCCAGAGGTTTATGCCTTCTTTGTCCAGGGCCAGGTGTTTGTCCTTGTAGGCGAGGTCAGATTTCTTGTAATGCTCGAAGTTTTCGTCTGCGGTGCTCTTGCTGCGCTGAGCCCACTTGAGTTGCTCAGGCGCGCTTTCTTCGAGCAGCCGAAGTTCTTCCGTGGCCTGCTTCAGCCCTAATCCAGCCAGTGCCTCGCCGGCTTCGATGTCCTCAATTTTTTTGTCGAGGTCTTCCGCGTCCAGCCTTACGAGCGGCTCGCCCTGCTCGACTTTGGCGCCGGGCTTGACCGCCCACAGAACCTTCATCTGACTCCAGGCTTTTGGGGTTCGGGAGACCGGCGTCATTTTCCTGGCCTCGAAGACGCCGTCGAGGGTCACCTTGACCTTCAGCATCCCCGGCTCGACGGTATAGGTTTTTTCCTTCGGCGGACTTGACTCGGGCTTTGCGGCGGACCGGGCTGCTTCGGGGGCTGCGAACAGCACCAGCAGGGCAGCCGTTAGCACGCGACTGGCGTGAGACATAGTAGTTCCTTTCCGACACAAACTCCGGAATTGGCCAGAAGACGAACGCCGCCTCACCAGCCGAACTCCGATAACCGGTTTTACGCGCGCTACTATAGCGCCGCAACACCATAATGCAAGTCATTCGGCCAGCCAAACAAGCAGCGGAAAAACCTCAGCGGCGATGGCGTAATGCGGCCCGAGCTCTGGCCAACATCCGTCGTCAGTAGGGCTGGATCTGGATGACCTTGTACGGCACATCCATCAGGATGCGTACCACGGGCTCCAGCGCCCAGAACGCTGCGGCGAATATTTCGCCCATGATAAGACCGATGAAGAAGGGGCGTGCGGCGCGGTAAAAGTGGGCGCCCCCGTATCGAAGCACCAGGATCTTGGCCAGCCAGCCGATGAAGACGCTGACCCAGGCAATGTTGGCATAATAGGTGTCGACCATCAGCAGCCCGACCGGATGCAGCGGCCACAGGGGCGTCCTCAGGCACAGCCATTCGAGCACGCCTGCGACCGCCGCACCGAAGCCAAGGTGGGCCCACTGGTTGTAAGACGGTCGGCTTACGCGCCCTTCCCGGAAATTGACCATTTCGCTGTGGCCGTGTATAAACAGGTACGAGCCGCCAATGTTCAACGGTCGTTCCCTGCCGTCGTAGGACGCGCTGTGATGATAGTTTGCCCACAGGTGCGTGCCGCCACAGATTACCAAGCCTACCATCAGGAGACCGACCAGAAGCAAGCTGAACCGCCACTGGCGGCGCGGCGAAGCTTCGCGGTCCAGGCCGACGGCGTGCGTGGCCATGGTGGCGCAGCTCACCCGCGAGCCCATGGCAAACAAAACCGCAATAACCCGCGCGAAGTAGAGCACGGGCAGCGAAAGCCAGGCGATGGGGACCAGTTTTATGAAACTTATCTGGTACCAGAAGTGCAGCCGCACAAACACCATTCCGGGCTCGGCCACAATCCGGGTGATGATCAGCGAGACGACAAAAGCAAACGCGACAAGAAACACCGCCCAGGGCCACGGCACGTGCACTACCTGCCACAGCCACCAGAGCATGCCTGCACAACCGAGAAGGAACATAATCGCTGCCTTCCGGTTTCGCTTGTCCGCTTCGTCGGTTGGCGTTCGGAAGATAGAGCCGAAAACGCGCTTCCAGTGTGCCCGGCCCAGCCACAACACGACCGCCGCCACCGCCCACATCGCCCCCGTCCGATGGTCCGTGATGGTGAGCCAGTGGTACGGAGGGGTGTATGCCATGCCGACGACGCGATAGCCGGCGTAGAGGATTTGGAAGAACCATATGGAGAAGCCGATCCTGCTGGGCATGAAGAAGGTCACGCCGACGAAGATGAAATATATCTTGCTATACCCTATGTACCACGGCAGATACCGGAATATCCCCTCGCTGAAAAGATCGTTTATGTCCCAAGACAGCGGGATTTTTGGCACCCTGGTCGGAAGGTAGGTGTTGAGCCCCACCAGCAGGTGCAGCATGAACACGAGGGCGACGGCGGTCCAGAAAGAGCGCTTCCGAAACAGCGAAGCGAATATTCGCCCCTTGTTCGGCCCCTCGATTAGAGATTGCTGTATATTCAGGAGCGGGAACGGCAGGTGTTCGTTATCTCGCCATTGCGGCAGGACGATTTGAGCCAGCCCTATCACCATCAGCCAGCCAAACGTCAGGAAAGAGCCCCAGTAAAGCAGCGGGCTAAGCCACGCCTTCCACGGCACCGGCTGCCCCGCTGGCAGTTCCCGGATAAAATAGTCCGAGGCTGCGGGAACATCCATGTAAGCGATTTTGCCCGGAAACAGGCCTGGCGGAAGGTTCATCTCTTCATACGCCTGGACCACCCTGCGGCTCTCGCTGGCCGCGTAAGGAACGTTGGCCAGCGAATAGGGAAGCATCCGCAGCAGTCCCTGACCGGGCAGCACCGAGGCCACGAGCAGCATCCCGAAGATGATGGCCAGCTCGCTTTTCTGGAGAGCAAAATTAGGGATTAGACGACGGAGCAGGGGATTGACCAGCAGCACCACTATGAGTATGAGAAACAGGGCGCCGACCGGAAGATAACTGCCAGCAATGGACGACTCCTGAAGCACAACGTAATTGACGTACGGCGTCGTCACCCAGATGATGACCGAGCCCACCAGGCCGATGAGCACGGCCGCAAGGATACGCATCCAGGAGCGCTGGTGCTGTTCTTTTTCGAACGGCGCAGTCATTGACGGCACATCCTACCGGTTACGAGGGTTCCTCGCCAGCCCCGACGCAGCAACACAACAACACGAACCAGGCAGCTAAACCTGGCAAAGGCGCGATTGTAAGGCAGAACAAGCTGCCCGCCAAGGAATATCACCGCCGCCGGCCTCCACTTCGACCAACTGGCCTGGCGGGGATTCGGCCGAAGGACGAGTGCTACCCTTGGTTCTGGTGTTCTGTTTTTCCTTTTTCCCCCGACTTTTCATCGAAGTAATCGATTTTGTGCAGCGGCATCACCACGCTGGAGGCAATGTTGCCCAGGTGCGCGTTGACCCGCTTGAGGAACCGAAAGGTCAGCGCCAAGCAGACGGCCTGATTTGATTTGAGTTTTTCGTCGTTTGCAATTTTCTCCACCAGGTCGTCGCTTCGCTTGGCGAACCTGACCTCTTCCACGGTGACCTCGTGGCCGACGACTTGGTCGTCCTCGCCGAAGGCCTTTCGTGTCTTTGTAAATGAGTCGGCCACTTGGTCCGTCATCTCGCGAAGGTCGTCGGCATATTCGGTGTTCTCAAGTTTGTCGTGGAACATCTCTGCGACTTCGAGGAGATTTTTGCAGTAGTCTCCGGCCCGCTCGGCGTCCTTGGAGACGCTCATCAGGATCAGGCAGGCGGGCGCGTCGCCACGAGGGTTGACTGCAAGGTGCTCGACCAGGTTTTTGCGGATGCGCCGCTCCGTCTTGTTCACCTGGATGTCGGTCTTGTATATCACTTCGCGGGCGCCGGCGCAGTCGCACTTCCCGGACAGGGCGTCCGTAGCGCAGCGGAAGCTCTGCTCCACAGCGTCAATCATGCCGAGGAAGTCCCTGAGCGCGTCTTTGAGCAGGTCAATCTTTCTCCACATTCTGAGAAGGTCGCGCAGCATTGTTCAGCCTCCTGAAAACAGGCGGTAGACAAATATGAGCACAGCGGGGACGCCATAAAATACCAGGAAGACACCAATGAGTGCCAGTCTCCTGGAATTTTGGGCGAGCGCTCCAATCTTTTCGGCCAGCCGAATGGGAATTTGCCTCAACGGCGCTATGGGATAGAACAGGAGCAACCCCGTAACATTGAACAGGCAATGCACCAACGCGATGGTCACCCCGAGCATTCCGGCGGCGCCGCCCGCCAGAGACGCGACCAGGGCCGTCCCGGTTGTGCCCAGGTTCGCACCGATGGTGATGGGGAATATCTGACGCACAGTGATAATGCCAGCCGCGGCCATGGGCACCAGCACCGAGGTCGTAATCGAGCTCGACTGAACCAGCGCTGTAACCAACAACCCGATGATGATAGCCAGCCAGCCCGATTTACCGAGCACTCTGGTGATGAACGTCTCGGCCCGGCCCAGCATTATGGACCGAAGGAATCTTACCATTCCGGTAAGCGCGAAAAGGATAAGGCAAAGTCCAATAAACGCCGTAATACCGGCGGCCCATCCGGGGCCTTGAGGCTTGCCCACGAGCCATTCGACCAGGTCCAGCACCGGCCTCAGGACCGGGCCGAGCGGATTGAAAGCCTTCAGGTTGATCCCCGCCGCCACCCCCGCCGCGTTCGCGGCGCCGCTCTCCGGCAGGAAGCTTGTCAGCCACAAGGCTGTTCGTTCCAGAGAGTGGAAAATGAGCTCCAGCGGCAAAAGGACCAGCACAACCAGCACGTTAAACACGTCGTGCACAACGCCGCCGCTGAGGGCGCGCCGAAACTCGTCCCTCCGCGTCACGTAGCCCAGGGAAACCAAAGTATTCGTAACGGTGGTGCCGATGTTGGCGCCCATAACAATCGGGATGGCGGCTCTTAGCGTCAAGACCTGCGTGGCGACCAGGCCGACGACAATTGAGGTCGTAGTCGATGAGCTCTGAATTATGCTCGTGACAAGAATGCCCACGAAAAGACCGACGAATGGATTGTCCACGCTTGTAATAAGCTGGTGCACAAATGGATGGTCCTTCGCCGCCTTGCAGCCGCCACCCATCAATTTGATGCCGCACACAAAAATGTAGAGAAGCAGGATAACTGTCAGAGCTTTCATCAGCCCGGACAGCTGAGGACTACTTCGAGGGGTCATAGGTACTTTGCTAACAGGTGGTGGAGGATTTCACCAGGACCCGCCGGCTGCGCGGGCCGTCAAACTCACAGAAATAGATGCCCTGCCAGGTGCCGAGTACCGGCTGTCCGCCTTCGATGACCAGCACCTCGCTGCAGCCGACGATGCTGCTCTTGATGTGCGCAGCCGAGTTGCCCTCCGTGTGCCGATAGCCGTCCTCAAACGGCACTATCTGGCTGAGCTCCTTCAAAAGGTCCGCCACAACGTCCGGGTCGGCGTTTTCTTGGATGGTTATCGCCGCGGTAGTGTGCGGGCAAAAAACCACGCACAAGCCATCCTCAATCCCTTCCTTCTCGGCGGCGTCGCAAACCTTGCCGGTGATGTCGATAAGTTGTGTCCTTGAACCGGTGCGAACACGGAACTCTTGCATCGACTAACGCCTCTCCTCGGCGGGCGCCTCTCCGGCTGCGTGACTCATAACCTCCATTGGGGCAGGATAATATCCGCTCGCAGCGCAAAAAGCAAGCCTCCGACCACAACAACCCGAAGCACCGCTCGCCTCACGTTAGCAGTCAACACCACCCGGACCAAACCGCGAGCAACAACTTTGCGTTGCTCGAATGGCGAGGTCGGTGTAAAATTGATCGACCTTCTCTGGAGGAACGCCCAAAGATGGAACGGCGCAAGACACGGCCGGTGTTCAAGGGCAAGGTACAGGTGGGCGGCGGAGCGCCCGTCTCGGTGCAGTCGATGACCAAGACGCACACCGAGGACGTAGAGGCGACCGTGCGGCAAATCCACGAACTGGAAGCCCTGGGCTGCGACATCATCCGCGTTGCCGTGCCAACAATGGAGGCGGCCAAGGCCATAGGGCCGATAAAAAAGCAAATCGCGCTCCCACTGGTCGCTGATATCCACTTCGACCATCACCTGGCGCTGGAGTCCATCGCACAGGGCGCCGACTGCGTTCGGCTCAACCCGGGCAACCTGCGCCGCCGCGCGGAGGTCGAGGCGGTTGTCCGTGCGGCGAAGGACGCGGACATCTCGGTGCGGGTCGGGGTCAACTCCGGCTCTATCCGCAGGCGCGGCCGGCAACAAGGCGCCGAAGAGCCGGACCTCGCTCAACTGATGACCGACGCCGCCGTCGAATACGCCGGGTTGATTGAGTCGCTCGGACTCCGCCACATCGTGCTTTCGCTCAAGGCGTCCGACGTGCCCACCACCATCGCCGCATACCGCGCCGCGGCCAAGCGATGCGACTATCCGCTCCACCTCGGCGTGACCGCCGCAGGCCCCATCGAATCGGCCACGATCAAATCCGCAATCGGTATCGGCGGGCTCCTGGCGGAAGGCATCGGCGATACCATCCGCGTCTCGCTCACCGGGCCGCCGCACGAGGAGGTGCGGCTGGGCCACGAAATCCTCCAAGCACTCGAACTCGAGCCCGGCGGCCCGCACATCATCTCGTGCCCCACCTGTGGACGGTGCCAGATAGACCTCGTCAGCCTCGTCGCCGAGGTCAAGCGCAAAATGCCGAACGTGGAGGTCCCGCTCACGGTCGCGGTGATGGGCTGTGTGGTGAACGGCCCCGGCGAAGCAGCCCAGGCCGACGTCGGCATCGCTGGCGGCAAAGGGTTCGGATTTGTCTTCCGCGGCGGAACCAAACTGCGCAAGGTCCCGGAGGAAGAACTCGCGGACGAACTTATTCGCGAAATCGAAAGCATCCTGCGCAAACGGTGAGGAGCGCGCGAAATGAAGATTGCGCCCCTGTCGTGGCTTTGGCGTGGCCTGATGCCCGCGCTGCTTTTCGGCCTGCTGGCCGCCGGCTGCGCCGAGCGCATCATCCCGGTGCTGAAACCCGCGACGACGGCTCGGGTCAAGCCCGGCGGCGAGCACCAGGCGCTCGTGGGGCTTCCTAAGGGGGCGGTGGCCTCGGTGTATCTCGAATACGGATACGAGAGCGGCCGGGTCTGGCTCAGCAGAATCGGCGTGGTCAACCACCATCCCCAGAAGGTCACGGTGTTCTTCACCAGGTCCCGCATATACGTGGACGACGGCGACCCGCTCGGGATTGTGAGTTATAGGAAGCTCGACAGCAGGAAAAGCAACATCGACTTCCATATCCTCCGGAGCCTGCCGCAAGGGGCCAAAGGGAAATGGCTGATTCCGCAGCGCCGCAACGTCACCCAAAGCACCCTCCGAGGGCCTACGATTGTTCTGTTCTACAGCGTCAGCGGATACGACGGCTTTGCCAAGGTCCAATATCGGGCGTTGTGGGGCGCACCCGAATGAGAGGAGATGATGGCGTGCGGAGAATTGCCGTTGCGGTGGTGCTTCTGCTCGGCGCCTGCAGGCCGCCCCCTGCCGAAGACGCGCCCGCCAGCGAAGATGCCTTCGAGAGGGCCGCAGCCGAAATGAAGAAGGAACTCGGCGAAGACTTCATCGTCCAGCGCACCGGTGTGTTCGTGCTTGCCGGCAATCTCTCCACCCGCAACCTCAGCCGGTTCAAGACGGAAACCGTTGAAGCCTGTGCACGGGCGCTGTGGAACGACTTCTTCGCCAGCAAGCCGGAGTACCCCATAAGGATATACCTGTTCCGTGACAGGGCGTCTTACCGCAAATGGGTCAAGAAACTGGCCGGGTTCGAGCCGCACAGCCCGTATGGATTCTATTTGCCGGACAGCAAATCGCTGATGATGAACATCGCCACGGGCGGGGGGACGCTGGTCCACGAGATGACGCACGCACTCACCGCCCCGGATTTCGCGGACTGCCCGACCTGGCTCTTCGAAGGGCTCGGCTGTCTGTTCGAGCAGTGCCGCGTGACCCCATCCGGCCACATCAAGGGGATGGTCAACTGGCGCCTGCCCGTGCTCAGGAGAGGCGGGTTCGTGCCACTCGAAGAACTGGTCAAGATGTCCGATGTGGAGTTCCGTGGCGAGAACGAACCGCTCAATTACGCCAACGCCAGATACCTCTGCTTCTACATGCAGGAACGCGGCCTGTTGAGAAAGTTCTACAAAACATTCCGCAAAGCCCACAACGCCGGTGAAGACCAGACCGGCTGGGCGTCGTTCAACAAGGTCATCGCGGCCGCCTCGGTCACACCCGCCGAGTTCGAAAAAAACTGGCACGCCTGGGTTAAAACGCTCAAATGGCCGATACGGTGAACACAAATAACTTGAACCGGTTGGTTGAGTTATTCCTCGATTACCTGGCGGTGGAGTGCGGGCTGGCGGAAAACTCCATTGCCGCCTACCGCCGCGACCTCACCCACTTCTGCGCCTATCTCGCAGGGCGGGACAAGACACAATTCGAGGCGGTCAAGGCCCAGGACATCGTCAGGTTCCTCACCCACGAAAAGGCGCGTGGCCT
>JAUWIN010000002.1 GCA_030605345.1 Candidatus Brocadiia bacterium | reverse complement strand
CCTCTTTGCGCGCCGCGGGCGCCATCGAGTCGGCCGCGTCGGTGACGGGGTCGCGGGGGTCGATGGTGAACAGGCTGACTCCAGCTGCGGCGGTGGCGTCGATGGCGGCGGTGGTCTTGAGGTGGTCGGCATCGGAGCCGAATCCGTCGCGCCAGCCCTCCTGCAGCACGCCCCACGTGGCCGCATCCATCACTTCTTGCGGGGTCCGTTCCGTGCGGGTCATCTCCCGGATGGACTGCTGTGCGAGGACGGGTGCGACGCCGGTGCCGCGTATGGCGCGGATGTGGCCGGGGGTCGCCAGCCCCAAGCGGTCACCCAGCCCCAGCGACGTCCGCAGCCCGACAAGTGACGGCGCCAGGAAGGGCAGTTTCGTGCGGAGCGCTGCCGCCTTCTCGTGGCTCAACGCCTCCAGTTTGAACTTTACCTCGCCCAGTTCCAGCCAGGCAACACCGAGCTGCTTATGCGGCCTGCGGGTCATGAAGTAGAGTCGCCCATCCGAGGGAACGATAGACGAGGCATACACCTCGCAATTGGTTTTCTCGTTCAGTTCGGTGCAGGCCGCGTCGAGTACCGCCGTCTTCGGCGGTCGGTGCGTGCTCGTCGATAGCAGTGTTTTTACCGTGTCGCTCACTTTTTCCTCCTGTGTATTCGGTCGGCCTTTGCGCGTAATGGTATCGTCAAGCGCGGTGATTGCAAGCGCCGGGGAGGACGTTATGATAGCATAATAGTGGCGTGAAGGGTGGACGCTGAGGAGATGAATAATGGCGGGCTTCGTCTATGCGAACGGCCAGATTGTGAGGCGTATGGCAGCGACGGTCAGCGCGTTCGACCGAAGTTTCCTCTATGGCGACGGGCTGTTCGAGACTGTTCGCGCCTATGGCGGCACGCCGTTTATGCTGACGGAGCACCTCGAGCGTATGGCGGACTCGGCGAGCGAACTCGGAATCCGGATGCCCGAGCCGGATGAAATCGCCGGCGTCGTTGCGGAACTTATCAAGCGTAACAAACTCACCGAAGCTTACGTGCGGATTACGCTGTCGCGCGGTATCCACGCCGGTGTGCTGGCTCCTGACGAACCGCCCGAGCCGGGGCTGGTCGTCGAGGCACGCCCACTGCATCCGTATCCTCGGGAGATGTACGAGCGTGGAGCCGAGGTCATCGTGTCGTCCTTGAGGCACGACAGTTCTTCGCCCATCCGGCGCCACAAGACCACGAGTTACCTCACTAGCATCCTGGCAACGCGGGAGGCGAAGAAACGCGACGCGGACGAGGCGGTGCGGCTCGACCACGCTGGCGACGTCGCCGAAGGCGCCACCAGCAATGTCTTCTGTGTCCGGGACGGCAGGCTGTTCACGCCGCCGCGGGAGATGAACATTCTGCCCGGCATTACGCGCCGGAGCGTCATCAAGCTGGCGCGGCAGAACGGCTTGGAAGTAATCGAGGTGCGTTTTGGTCTCGCCGACCTGCGGTCTGCCGACGAGGTATTCCTCACAAATTCGCTTATGGAAGTCATGCCCGTGCGTTCGATCGATGGGGAGGAAGTTTCAAGTTCACCCGGCCCGACGACCGGTTTGCTGGCGGAGGCTTACACGAGATTCGTCGCCGGGCACCAGGCTGGCTGTGACGGGCGGTCGGGTTAGGGTGAACGTTCGGCGCCGAAACTCTCCAGTATCTCCCCCAGCCGCTCGGTAGGCAGGCCGACCACGTTGGTGAAGCTGCCCTCGACGCGGAGGACGTATTGGTCGGCGGTCTCTTGTATGGCGTAGGCGCCGGCCTTTCCGTTGGCCTCGCCGCTGTGGACGTATTCGCGGATTTGTTCTTCGGTTATCGGCTTCATCGTGACAGCGGTCGAGACGCTCTCGGTTACGGTTTTGCCCGTCCCGCTGTCGAACACGCAAAGGCCCGTAATGACGTGATGTCGCGAGCCGCTGAGCCGCCGCAGTATCTCCCTTGCGTGGGCGTGGTCGAGTGGCTTGCCGATGATCCTGCCCCTGAGAGCGACGACCGTGTCGGCGGCGACGATAATAGAGGGCGGGGTTCTTGCGGCGACTTCCTTCGCCTTGGCGGCGGCGAGGCGTATGGCTTCTTCCGCCGGGTCGGCCCGGTGGTCGAGCTGCTCGTCGAGCTCGGGCGGCAGCACGTCAAAGTGATAGCCCATTTCCGCCAGGAGTTCCGCCCGTCGTGGTGACGCGGATGCCAGTATGACCGTGTGCTTCATTACTCGATGCTCATCATTTGATGCCGTATGCCTCGGCGAGATGTTTCCTGCCGCGCTCGACGGCTTTCGCAGAATGCACGGATGATACTTCTATCACGCGGATGACGTCTGGTCGGAGGTAGTCGGCGATTGCCCCGAAGTTGAAGTCGCCGGTTCCCGGCGGGCGGTGGTCTTCGAAGCCGAGAATATCGTGAAGGTGCATTCCTGCGAGGCGGGGGGCATATTTGTCGAGCAGCCCGAGGTGGTCGAGGAACCCGATGCGGTCGAGGACGCATGCGTGGCCGCCGTCGTGCCAGTAGCGGAGGTTCGGCGCGGCCACCCGGTCGAAAATCCTTTGGAACTCGTCTCCGTGCGGCAGGTCGCTGATGTGGTAGCGGTTCTCCAGCGCCAGGGTGATGTCCGGCGCGTATTCACACAGTTCTCTCAGGCTGGCTTCGAGGGCGGCAAGATAGGGTTCTGCGATTTCGGCGCGCTGCCTGGTGAACTTGGCCAGGTCCGGCGGCCGCTGCGGCGCCTCGGAGCCCAGCGATTCGAGGTAAAACAGCCGGGCCTGCAGGTCGGCGGCATCAGCCATCGGCAGGGTGCCGCCGTGGAGAACCACGGCTGGTGCGCCCACGCGGCGGGCGATGTCCAGCGTCTCTTTCACCAGGTCCACGCCCTGGCGCCGAAGGGTTTCATCTGGTTCCGCCACCCAGTCGCCCCGGCAGGTGGGCGGGGGGACTTGGCGCTGGCTGCACACGGCGTGAACGCTCGATATTTCGATGCCGCGGCGCTCAATTGCGCTTGTCACCGCTCTCAGGTCGAACCGCGCCGGTGATATTCCGAGCTCGAAGGCGTTGAAGCCCATTTTTTTGCCGGCGGCAAATATTTTGGCCGGCCGCCGCCTCAGTTTCTCTGGGGTCCACGCGGTGGACAAAGAGATCATTCAGACAGTTCCTTCGATATGAGACCCGGGTAATGATGTCGCTGCGGGATGAGATTATACCCGAAAAGAGGCAGAAATTAGCCGGGGCGTGAGGTGCCTGGGTTTGTGTGTGCTGGGCGGGTCCGGCGTTTGTCGGCCGGCAGCCGTCATTCAGACCGATTGCGTGTCGTTGTTTCTCTCCCCACTGGAGCGTGCAGAATACACCGGTTGCTCAGGGCTGCGGTGCCGGCGCCGCATGGTTTCTTGCGCTTGTTCCAGCAGTCTTTCCGCCCTGCGGAAGCTTTGCTCCCATTCGCGAGCCTGCTGCTCGGCGTCCGAAAGCGGGGCTTGTTCCCGGTCGGTCGAGGCCATTGTTCCTTCCTCTCCGGATTGAACGGTAACTGGTTTTATATCGTCACAATTTGGGTCAGACTTTAGCTGAATTTGTCCGTCACCGGTGCGGGGAAACCCGGGGTCGACCGGCCAAAGTGCGCCCTGTGCGGAGTTCTGCCCGGCGGGAGGCGATGAAAATGGTTGACCGCCGGGTAGGAATTGACGAAACTGTTTGCATCAGACGTTTTTGCTGCCGGGAACTTTGTCGGCACGGAGCAGTGCGTGTCAAGCGAGGTCTGCTGGCGCCTGTTTTTTTCCAGGAAGAGGCGGTGGGTTCGGACTGAGGCATCGCCTGCGCGGCGAGGTCCAATGCAATCGAATCCGGATAAGAAGATTACGTTCGACTTACAGAGCACCCCGGACAGCGTCAAGAGGGCTACCGGCATGCTGTCCGGCTTCTTCGACAAACTGAGCCTGCCGGAGGAGGGGAGCTTCGATATCAATCTCGCCGTCCAGGAAGCGGTGGTGAACGCGGCGGAGCACGGGAACGGCTACGACCGGGGGAAACAGGTTCACGTAAGTTGCGAGGTTGCCGACGGCAGGATCACGGTTGTGGTGGGCGACGAAGGCCCTGGATTCAACCCCGACAGTGTTCCCGACCCCACACTGCCTCAAAACATCCTCGAGGAAGCCGGCCGGGGGATTTTTCTCATGCGCAACCTCTGCGACGAGATTCGGTTCAACGATAAGGGCAACCAGGTCACCATGATCAAAAAACTCCCCGAACAGAAAGAATAGTTCCGGGCTTTCGGTGGTGCTGGGACGGGCGGATTTGAGCCGGCCCGCACGGCCGCGGTGCTCCGGAGACTGCCCTCACCTGTCAAAAAAAGAGCCATACCGCCAGCCAGGTGAAGAGCGCGGCGTATAGCCCGGCAATAAGGTCGTCAAGAACAATACCGAGGCCGCTGGGCAACTTTTCCACCCGCCTGCACGGGACCGGCTTGGTGATGTCGAAGAGCCTGCACAGGAAGAAGACGAGTATGCCTGTCCAGAGCTGGGGCGCCCACGAGAAGAACGATACGGCGAGCAAGTAGCCGGCAGCTTCGTCGATGACGAACGACGGCGGGTCCTTCTTACGATAGAACCGCTCGGCCCAGGGGCAATAAACCACGCAGGCGAGGGTGAACAGCAGGCAAAGGGCCGGCAGGAGCACCGGGTTGGCCCGCGTCCCCAGCAGCCCGGCGACCAGCGCGTGGATGGCCGCCGCGCCCAGTGTCCCCCACGTGCCGGGGGCGACGGGGAGGCGCCCGCGGCCGCATAACGTCACCACCCACTCGGCCATCTTATCGGCGCTGGAAGCTTGCTTCAATCGAACAACGCCTCCACGAACTTGTCCGGGTCGAACGGCTCAATGTCTTCGGGTTGTTCGCCAACGCCGATGAACTTGACGGGGATGTCGATTTCTCTGTTGATGGCGACAATAATTCCACCCTTCGCCGTGCCGTCGAGTTTGGCCAGGAATATGCCCGTCACGCCGATGGCTTCCTTGAATAGTTTCGCCTGCTGGACGGCGTTCTGGCCGGTGGTGGCGTCGAGGACCAGGATGACCTCGTGTGGTGCCTGCGGCAGGCGCTTGTTGATGACTCGTCGGATTTTTGCCAGTTCGGCCATCAGGGTTTTTCTGGTGTGGAGCCGCCCTGCGGTGTCGAGGATGAGGACGTCGGCCTTGCGCGCTATGGCGGCGTCAAGGGCATCGTAGGTTACCGCTGCGGGGTCGGCGCCGGTCTGGTGCTTGACGATGTCAACGCCGAGGCGGTCGCTCCAGATGTGCAGTTGCTCCACCGCTGCGGCGCGGAAGGTATCACTCGCGGCGAGCACGACTTTCTTGTCGTTGTCGCGGAAATACTTGGCGAGTTTGGCGATGGAGGTGGGCTTGCCGGTGCCGTTGACGCCTGCGACGAGGATAACGGTGGGTTCGCCGGTGTCGGGCTCAGCCATGCGGATGGCGGTGTTGCTTTCGCCCAGCGTCCGTTTCAGTTCAGCCTTCAGATACTCCTTGAGGTTCGTTGTGTCTTTTATTTTGCCTTCTTTGTGGGCGCGGCGGATGTCTTGTATGATTTCGGTGGTCGCTCGCACGCCCATGTCGGCCCCTATCATGATTTCTTCCAGTTCCTCGCAGACTTCGTCGTCGAGTTTACGTGCGAATGCAAAGATGCTGCCCAGGCCCTTGGTCAGTTTGTTGTGGGTCTTGGCGAGGCCGCGTTTGATGCCCTCGGTGGTAGAGGTCAGTTTGTCGAACAGTTTCACTCGACTTCTCCCGCGGTCAATCGGCCTTGTTCGCGGCGCCTGAGGGCCCTCTTTTCGAGGTTCTCAACCAGTTGAGGCTCGAGCTTGATGACTCCTATTCTGGCGGATCCGAATGTGGCTCCGTGGCTGTCGGACCCGCCGGAGACGAGCGCCCCGAGTTCTTCGGCCATCTGGAGGTATTTTTGCTGCTCCTCGTAGGAGTGCACGGGATGGTATACTTCGATGGCGTCGATTCCGTCGCGGACCACCTGTCGCACACTTTCGTCCGGTAGGCCGTTCCCCGGGTGGGCGATGACGGATACTCCGCCGCCGGCGTGGATGGCTCCTGCGGCTTGTGCTGTGGTTAGGTTGTACTTGGGGACGTATGCCGGCCCGCCGTTGCCGATGTAATAGTCGAAGGCGTCCGAAACGGTGGCGACGTGTCCCCGGTTCACGAGTGCCTTTGCGACGTGGGGGCGTCCGGGCGCCCCACCGTTGGCAATCCGAAACACCTCCTCCGTCGAGAGTTCGACGCCAATTTTCTCCAGCCGGTGCACGATTTCAAACACCCGCAGACGGCGGGCGTCCCTGCTGCGCTGCAAGACCTTGTTCAGTGCCGGGGGGTCCGGATTCAGGAACAGTCCGATGACGTGCAGCTCCAGCGGCCCGTCGTAGGCCGTCAGTTCGACGCCGGGGATGACCCGCACGCCGACTTGTTCGCCCGCCTCGGCCGCCGAGGGTATGCCTTCGAGGGGGTCGTGGTCGGTGATGGCGACGGCGTCGATACCGTGCCACAGGCACTCGTTGATTACCTCGCGGGGCGTGAGGATGCTGTCTGAACAGGTGGTGTGGACGTGCAGGTCGGCTGGCAAGAGTGTCTCCCGGTCCTAAAAGTCCTTCAGTTCTCCGACGATTTCTTCGACCAGGTCCTTGACGGTTACGATTCCGATCGGTTCATCTTCGTCGTTGATGACGATGGCCATCTGCTGGCGTTCGCGCTGGAGGGTGAACAGCACTGCCGTAATTCCGTCGGTGTGTTTCACCTTCACGGCCTCGCGCACGAGTTCACCGGCGGAGGGGTTCTGTTCGGCGAGACAAATATAGTCCAGGGTGTGCAGGATTCCCACAATTCTTTTTTCCGGCCCGCTGAAAACCGGCAGGCGGGAGTGGCTCGCCTGCTTCACCGCGTTATTAAGGTCATCGCCGGCCAGTTCTGCCCTGAGGGTGGTGGTGGCATTGAGCGGGACCATGGCGGACGAAACCGCGGTCTTGAGCAGGCCCATTACGTTAGCGGCTAGAGTGTGCTGGTAGCCTGACAGGGCCCCCTCGCGATGACCTTCGGCGAGCCACTCGCGAAGTGCCGCCCGCGAAAAAACGGTTCCGCGCTGCTCGGCGGGGAGGAACCTCGTAACCAGCGATGCCAGCGCCCGCAGCACCACAACCACAGGCAGGAACAGGAACCTCAGTGCGTCCAGCGGGCCGGCGAGAGAATACATCACCGCGTCGGCCTTGCGGCGAAAGAAGTCTTTTGGGAGCATTTCGCCGAACGTGAAGATGATCGGCGTGACCAGGAGCGCGGCCAGCAGCTCGGCGTGTTGGTGTGCGCCGAGGAGTTCGGTTGCCAGCGCCGACACGGCATAAATGGTTATGTTGTTGCCGATGAGTATTGCCATAACGGTAGTGTCGGGCTTCTCCAACAGACCATGCAGAACGTGCGCCCCGCGCCAACCGGCCTCCACCCGAGACCGAAGACGCAGCCGGTTGACGGAATAGAGGGCGATTTCGGAGCCGGAGAAAAGCCCGGATAGAAGGACGTATACCGCAAAGGCGGAGATGACCCAAATCACTGCACATCCTCCCGGTTGAACCTTTCGACCAGCACCTCTGCGATGCGCCGTTGGGTAACTTTACGGACGGTGAACACCAGGTTACCAAGGTAGACGGTGTCGCCCTCGCGGGGCAGGCGCCCGAGTCGGTGGACGATAAAACCCCCTAGCGTCTCCACCTCTGCCAGGTCCACGTTGATTCCGAAAAGTTCGCTCCAGTCGCGAATCCCGACGCTTCCTGACAGCAGGTACTTGTCCGGGCCCAGTTGCCTCACCGGCTCCACGTGGGTGTCGAACTCGTCGCTGATGTCGCCGACGATCTCCTCGACAATATCTTCCAGTGTGACAATCCCCGCCCAACCGCCGTATTCATCTACCACCACCGCGAATTGGCACCGCTGCTGGCGGAACTGGTGCAGCACGGGCTCAATCAGGGCGGCCTCGGGGACGAACAACGGGATGGGTCGGAGAGAGGCGCGGATACCTTCCGCCTCCGACAGCAGCACCTCCCGTGCGTATGCAATGCCGACGACGTTATCTATCTGGCCCTCGTAGATCGGCACCTTTGTGATGCTGGTCTTTTTGACCAGTTCGCGGAACTCACTCAGGTCGCCGTTGATCTCGAAGGCGATGACGTCCACTCGTGGCACCATCACCTCGCGCACGCGGATGTCGCCGAACTCGATTATTTCGTGCATCATGTCGCGCTCGGTGAGGGCAATCAGGCCCCGCTCGCCGGTTGCACGGACCAGGAGTTGAAGTTCTTCAGGGGTCACATAAGCCGTCCGTTCCTGCCCGCTCGTGAGGGTGGCGGAGATTTTGGTGATGCCCCCCAGCACCTTCTTGACCGGATATATGGCTTTCTGGAAGAACGATAGCGGAATGGCGGCGAGCCGGGCCGACCTCAGCGGTGCGGCAACTGCGACCGCCTTGGGCAGCCCCTCGCCGCAGATGACGAGCAAGACCAGTGAGCCAATGCCGAGCAGGTACGCGGCGGCGTCCATACCTGCCTTGGCAGTGTTCACCGCGGCCGCCGTGGCCAGGCAGTAATACAGGACGTTGACAAGGTTATTCCCAAACAGCACGGTGGTCAGCAGGCCCTGCGGGTCACTGCGGAGTTTGAGGATCAGCCCGTGGGCGAGGCCGGGCGCACGCTCGAGCTGGCGTAAGTCGCGCCGCGACAGCGAGAACAGCGCCGTCTCAGACGCGGAGAAAAAGCCCGACAGGCCGAGAAGCACGGCCATGGCCAGCAACTGGTGAAAGATAATCATACGGCCTGTGGCGAGTCCCCGGTGAATTGTGGCGGCAGAGGTTCAGTCATTTGTGAACAATACCACTGCACAGATGATTCCATAACCCAGTTCCTTGTGCTCGGTGTTTTCCGCGAAGCCCAAGCCCAATTGCCCAACCTGCGGCTTAAGCAGCGGGGACATTCCCGCGAGGTCTTCCGGGTTCCAGGTGACAATGTGTCCCACGTGCAATCGTTTGCGGTTGAGTCCTGCCTGTTTTGCCATAGCCCCGGCATCCAGCGCAATCGGCTCGCCCGCCTTGGCCATGGCTTCAGCCTGCCTCGCCGCGAGGCGACACAGCACCGGGCTTACCTCCAACGCGGGCCTGCCGAGCTTGCTCCTTGTCTTGTTCAGCTTCGCGACGATGTCGGCTCTGAGCTTTTCCAGGTCCACCTCCGGCGCGGGTTCGGCGAACACTTGTGTCGCATACAGGAGGCCATTGTCTGCCCGGATGATCCCGATGCCGCAGCGTGTGAACGTGCGGCGGAGAATATTCTTTCGGTGCCCGGGGCTATTCATCAGTTCTATGTGTGCCCGCTCGACGGAAGTATTCATGGCGATGTTCTCGCCGCAGCTGGTCACCTTCACCTTTGCGGTGAAAAGCCGGTCGCCTACCTTCCCAGTGGTGGGCGACTTGTGGGCGAAAAACTTATTCCGCACCATGTCGGCACTGTGTGCCCGGGCGATACAGGCCAGCCGCTCATCATACTTCAACGGTTTTTTTTTGCGTTTCTTCCGGTCCTTGTTCGCCAGCGCGAACATCTTCTTCTCCAGCGCCGCGCAGGGAGGCTCACCGGCGTGGACAACGGGCAGAAGTGTCGCGAGGATTAGGCTGGCCAGAAGAAAGGAACGTACCGCCGGGGGCAGGAATTGAGACCGTCCAGGGGGTTCGCTCTGTTCAGCTCCGGATTCTGATTGCTCGTCCATTACTCACTACATAATACGATAGGGAGGTGGAATTGTCAACCGAGCTGGCGATGCGTAATCCTTCCAAAGATCGTGTGATATTTTTCTCAGCGTGAAGCCCCCCCTACCGCAGCCGGTTCAGCACACGGCTCTTAGGTCGCAGTCATGGCGGTTTTCCCAAAGATATGCGGTCAACTGCCCGAACCGTGGGCTGTCCGTTGTTGACGAATTCCTGCAAGAACATTCCGGCAGGCGCTTTCGGTTCGGTGGTTGTTCTGGCCAGGCCGGTGCATTCTCTTTGGCCTCATTATCATCGTGGCCGTCGTTTTCCTCTTGCCGGTCCTACCCCGATTACGCGTTAGTTTGGCCATTACTAGGACCCGGACAACGAGCCGCAATTTGTGATCGGCACTGGGACAGGACAAGACAATGCACAAAGTGTCCCCGTCGGGCTTGACGGAGAAGACGGCACGGAAGATGACATAACAAGCTGGCGAGACCATTGAGCCCATGTTGGTAATGGAATCGCAGGACGAAGCCATGAGATTCTTCGGTGGCGCTCAGAATGACGCGTTTTGTTCACGCAGCACAGTTGCGAAGCAGTTGCCGTCATCCTGAGCGAAACGAGGGACCTCTGCTGTTTCTTGGGGTCCCATTGTCAATATGAGCTTCAATAACCCCTGACCCTCTCTCACCTCTTGCAGCTGTTCTTCTTCGCGGCCTTGATGAATTCACGGAAGAGAGGGTGCGGCCGGAGGGGACGGCTTTTGAACTCGGGATGGAACTGCGTTGCCACGAACCACGGATGATCTGGAATCTCGACGATTTCGCCAAGCTGCTTCTTCTTATGCTCGCCCGCGATCACCATTCCGTGCTTCTCGAGCGTGCGGCGGTACTTATTATTCAGTTCGTAGCGGTGGCGGTGGCGCTCTGAGATGAGTTCCTTGCCATAGGCCCGGCGCGAGAACGTGCCCGGCTTGAGTACGCATGGATAGGCGCCGAGCCGCATCGTCGCGCCCATGTTGCGGATCTTCCGCTGCTCCGGCAGGAGATCAATAATGGGGTGTTTCGTGCGGAGCGTGAACTCGGTACTGTTGGCTCCCTTCAGGCCGCACACGTTCCGGGCGAACTCGATCACAGCGATCTGCATGCCGACACAAAGACCGAGGAACGGGACTTTGTTCTCGCGAGCGTAGCGGACCGTGTCGATCTTGCCCTCGCTGCCGCGGTCGCCGAATCCGCCGGGGATGAGGATGCCGTCGGCTTTCGCGAGCTGGTCTTCGAGATCGGGCTTCTCGACGTCGATGTACTTGATGGCCACCTTGACGCCGTTGGCGACGCCCGCGTGGATAAGGGCGTCCCAGATGCTCTTATAGGCGTCCTTGAGGTGCGTGTATTTCCCGGCGACGCCGACCCTGACGGTCTGCTCGGCGTTCCGCAGGACGTCGACATACCTGTCCAGCCCGTTCTTCCGCCGGTGCTTCTTCTTGAGGCCGAGATTCCTGAGCAGGATCTTGCCGAGGCCGAGCCGCTCGAGTTCGCTGGGCACTTCGTAGATCGAGGTCTGTACGTCGAGTTCCTCGATTACGGCGTGGACGGGTACGTTGCAGAAGAGGGAAATTTTCTCCTTCATTCCCTTGGTGAGCGGGCGTTCGGTGCGGCAGATGATAGCGTCGGGCTGGACGCCGATCTCGCGGAGCTTGGCGACGCTCTGCTGCGTCGGCTTCGTCTTCATCTCCTGGGCCGCGCGGATGTAGGGGATAAGAGTGACGTGAACGTAGCACACGTTTCCGTGGCCGACGTCGAAGGGGAACTGCCGAATGGCCTCGAGGAACGGCAGCCCTTCGATGTCGCCGGTGGTCCCGCCGACCTCGATGATGACCACGTCGCTGCCCGGCCCGAGCGCGCGGATACGCGACTTGATCTCATTGACGACGTGCGGTATCACTTGGACCGTGCCGCCGAGGAAGTCGCCGCGCCGTTCCTTCTTCAGAATCGTCTCGTAGACCGAGCCGGTGGTGATGTTGTTCTTCCGGCCCATGTTCTTGTCGAGGTAGCGCTCGTAGTTGCCGAGGTCGAGGTCGGTCTCGGCCCCGTCGTCGGTCACGTATACTTCGCCGTGCTGGTAGGGGCCCATTGTGCCGGGGTCGACGTTGAGGTATGGGTCGATCTTGAGCATGTTCACGCGCAGGCCATACGATTTGAGCATGCAGCCGATCGATGCCGCCGTGATGCCCTTGCCCAACGACGAGACCACGCCGCCTGTCACAAACACGTACTTTGCCATGGCCTCTCCAATCTGTTTAGTTTCGAGTTCCGAGTTCGAGGCACCCGGACTCGGGGTTCTTCTATTCCCATTCGATCGTGCTCGGTGGCTTCGAGCTGACGTCGTACACGACCCGGTTGACGCCCTTCACCTCGTTGATGATTCGGTTGGCGATGTGCGCCAGCACCTTCTGCGGAATTCGGGCCCAGTCGGCCGTCATCCCGTCGCGGCTGGTGACCGCGCGCAGCCCGATTACGTTTGCGTAGGTCCGTTCGTCGCCCATCACGCCGACCGCCTTGCCCGAGAGCAACACGGCGACCGCCTGCCAGATTTTGCCGTAGAGCTTGTTAGCTCGCAATTCCTCGATGAAGATCGCGTCGGCGTCACGCAGCACCCGCAACTTGCCGCGAGTGATGGGGCCGATGATGCGAACGGCCAGGCCGGGCCCGGGGAACGGATGCCGCCAGATCGTCTTCTCCGGGACCTTGATCTCTCTCCCCAGCTGCCGGACTTCGTCCTTGAACAGGTACCGGAACGGCTCGATCAGCTTGAACGTCATCCGCTCGGGCAGCCCGCCGACGTTGTGGTGCGTCTTGATCACGGCCGACGGCCCGCCGAACGCGGAGTTGCTCTCTACTACGTCGGGATAGAGCGTGCCCTGCGCGAGGTACTTGAACTGGCCAAGTTCCTTCACCGTCCGCTCGAAAACGCGGACGAACGCGTTGCCGATGATGTGCCGTTTCCGCTCCGGGCTGGCCACGCCTCGGAGCCGCTTGAGAAACTCACTCGATGCGTTCACGTATTTCACGTCCAGGCCGATGGATTTTTTGAACGTGTCGACCACCTCGCGGTGTTCGTTCTTCCGCAAGAGGCCGTTGTTGACAAGTACGCACTGAAGTTGGTCGCCGATGGCGCGGTGAAGCAGGCAGGCGAGCACGGAAGAATCCACGCCGCCGCTTATCCCGCACAGGACGCGGTCGGAGCCGACGTGCTCGCGGATTTCAGCGATGGTCGTCTCGGCGAACGAGGCCATGCTCCACTTGCCATGACACTTCGCCACGTTGAAGAGAAAGTTCCGCAGAATCTTCGTGCCGTTGGGTGTGTGGACTACTTCTGGATGGAACTGGACGCCGTAAAGCTTTTGCGAACGGTGACGCATCGCCGCGACCGGCGAACTGTAGCTTTGGCCGATGACGTCGAATCCGCGTGGGAGTTTCTCGACACGGTCACCGTGGCTCATCCAGACGGAGAACTTCTTGCCGAGCCCCTTGAACAGAGCGCAGCTTTTTGTAACGTTGAGCAACGCGTGGCCGTATTCGCGTTCGTCGGAGCCGACGACGACCCCGCCGAGCATGTGGGCTATGAGCTCCATGCCGTAGCAGATGCCGAGGACGGGCGCGCCGAGCTCGAAGATGGCCTTGTCGCAGCGCGGGCTGCTCTTGGCCGGGACGCTCGCCGGCCCGCCGGAGAGGATGATGGCCTTCGGCTTGCGAGCGGCCAACTTCGCCGCTCGGATGTCGTGGCGTACGATTTCCGAGTATTCGCCAAGCTCGCGCACGCTCCGCGCTATGAGTTGCGTGTACTGCGAGCCGAAATCAAGAATTGCCACAAGCTCTTTCGGCCCGTCGGCCTCGTTGTTCTTATTTGCCCGCGCGCGGTGGGGATCAGGCTCCGGTTTCTTTTTCATAGCTCGAATAGTAGTAAGGGGTGAATGCTGTGAACTCGGCCGCGCACGTGTCGACGGACTCGTAGACGGGCGTGATGCCGTTCTGTATGTCGTCGAGCGTGTATCCGGCGGCGATCTGTGCGCCGACGGAGCGAGATGAACGCCGCACTTGATCGGTCAGGCAGTACGTTTCAGCCTTTGGAAGGCTTCGCATCAATTCAAAGATGGAATATGTCACATGAGCCGCCTTCCGGTAGGCAAGCAAATCTCGATAGTCTTTGGCATGTCGCAAGTTACTTATCACTGGTCACTTGTTCCTGCTCCAAACATTTTCTTGTCGAACTCTTTCGGCAGGGGTGCGGGATAGCTGTCGGTGAAGCAGCCCATGCAGAAGTTCTCCGGATTGTCGACCGCCTTCCGCAAGCTGTCGGGTGAGAGGTACTCGAGCGAGTCGGCGCCGACGAACTCGCGGATTTCGTCGAGTGACTTGTTCGCGGCGATCAGCTCGGCCTTGGTCGGTATGTCGATTCCGTAGAAGCACGGTGCGATGATGGGCGGCGAGCTGACGCGCACGTGGACCTTGGCCGCGCCTCCGCTGCGGACCAGCCGAACGAGATTCCGCAGTGTCGTGCCGCGCACAATCGAGTCCTCGACCAGCACCACACGCTTGTCCCTCAAGACGCTGGCGACGGGGTTGAACTTCACGCGTACGTCGCGGTCGCGCTCGTCCTGCCGCGGCGAGATGAACGTCCGCCCGATGTAGTGGTTTCGGATGAGGCCAATCTCGAAAGGGATGCCCGATTACTCCGCGTATCCCAAGGCGGCCGTGTTGGCGGAGTCGGGCACGGCGATCACGATGTCCGCATCGGCCGGGGCCTCCGCAAGGAGGTGCCCCAGGCGGCGCCGGATCTTGTCCACGTTCTCGCCGAAGATCACGCTGTCCGGACGAGAGAAGTAGATGAACTCGAAAATACACTTCGCCAGACGCGGGGCCTCCGGCAGTCGGAGCGATCTCTGAGCGTCCTTGTCGATGACGAGCACCTCGCCCGGCTCGATGTCCCGGACGTACTCGGCTTTCATGATATCGAGAGCGCAAGATTCCGATGCGACAACTGCCGCGCCGTCGAGCTTGCCGAGGCAGAGCGGGCGGACCCCGCGTGGGTCGCGCGCGGCGATGAGCTGCGTGGGCGTCAGGAAGACGAAGCTGAAGGCGCCCTCGTACTGGCTGAGCGCGTCGAAGACCATGTCTTCGATTCTTTTCTCTTTCGACCGCGCAATCAGGTGCACGACGACTGCGGTGTCGCTGGTGGCGTGAAAGATCGAGCCGTCCTCTTCCATCATTCGGCGCAGCTCGGCGGCATTCGTGAGGTTGCCGTTGTGCGCCGCTGCGATCCAGCCGCTCTTGAACTGCACGACGATGGGCTGCGCGTTGACGATGTCGGACGTGCCTGTCGTCGAGTAGCGATTGTGCCCGATGGCGGCGCTGCCGACGCGGGTCGATTCAAAGTCACCCGGACTGAACACCTGCGGGACCAGCCCCATGCCGCGGCGCACGTGCAGGGCTTTGCCGTCCGATGTCACGATGCCGGCGCTCTCCTGGCCCCGATGTTGCAGGGCGTAGAGGCCGAAATATGCCCGGTCGGCGGCGCAATTGTCGCCGAAGATGCCGAAGACGCCGCAGTACTCGCGTGGACCTGCCATTCCGGGTTACCGTGCCTTTCTGAGTTCACAGATGTCGGAAGCGTCGCTGGAAAGGTTGTGCGTCTCTCGACCGGTCGGCCGGGCTTTATGCAATCGTCGGCTGCGGCAGGAAAGAAGCACCCGGCACCTCGTTTTGTTTCTTGCCGATCACGAGTCTCTCGGGTGGTCCGGTGACTGAAGTTTGCATATTATGCTGATGCGTTGTATGTGCGTCAAGCCAAAACCAATCTGGTAACCGTTGCAAAGATCGTGTGATATTTTTCTGAGCGTGAAGCCCCCCTACCCCAGTCGGTTCAGCATACAGCTCTTAGGTCGCAGTCAGGGCGGTCTTCCCAAAGATATGCGGCCAAGTGCACGAACCGTGGGATGTTTTTGACCTTGGCAAATCTTCCCTTCGGCTCTGAGGCTCAGATACGACCGGTTCTACCCCAGATTGCGGAGTTCGGGACCAGATCCTCATCGGATTGCCTCC
The DNA here is from genome assembly GCA_030605345.1 of Candidatus Brocadiia bacterium. Classification (GTDB taxonomy): domain Bacteria; phylum Planctomycetota; class PUPC01; order PUPC01; family PUPC01; genus JAUWIN01. Next base: position 50,233 of record JAUWIN010000002.1, on the reverse strand, counting down.
GTTCTTGCACTCTCCTATTATCCATATCGGCAACGGAGAGCATCCTCCTTTAGCTTTTTCCCCGCACTACACAGGTTTTGGAACGATTACGGCGGTGCCGGCCGAGGTGTGAGGTCAAATGCCCGCGCTCCGGTGCAGAGCTCTGAAAACGCTGCCGCCGCTTGACCTTATGGCCAACGCGTTGATCTGGCAAAATTCAGCTTAATACTACCCGTGCCCCTGCCGATACTGGAATGGCCGGGATTTGTGCGCCGTTGCACGTTTCCGTCGGCTGTGGTCGGTGTGTTTGCCTCGTATGATTTTTGCGGAGGGTGGACCCTAGATGCCTTCGAATCAGGTCAGCGCGCAGACCGGCGGGAAGGTAACCGGTCAAAGGAGTTCCTCAGGAGATACGTCCCGGCTAACCCTGCTCTACGAGGTGGCCGAGCACGTCAATTCGACGCTTGATATCGATCAGTGCCTCGACCGCATCATCGATGGTGCCTACCGCATTTTCCAGGCGGAGAAAGTCTCGCTGATGCTGATTGACGAAGACACCAACGAGATGAGGATTCGAGCGGCGCGCAATGTTCCTGACCAGGTAGTGGCTGACACCCGGGTGGTGCCGGGTGAAGGGTTGTCTGGAAAGGTCGCCCTGTCCGGCGAACCGCTGGTCGTCAGCGACTTGGAGGGCGACCCGCGCTTCCAGCGAAAAAGCAAGAGCCAGTATCGAACCGGCTCCTTCGCTATCGTTCCGCTGATGCACAAGGACGACGTGCTCGGCGTGATCAATCTCACCAACCGCTCGGACGACATCTCCTTTTCGGAGAACGATCTTGCCCTCCTCACGGCGCTGGCGAACCAGGCGGCCATCGCGATTCAGAACTCGCGGTTGGTCTCTGAACTGAGCCGCGAGAAGGAGCAACTCAAGCGCAGCGCGTTCGAGTCAAACATCCTCTACCAGGTATCCAGTTCGCTGCGGTATGGCTTGGGCTATCAGCACCTCATCAAACTGCTGGGGTCGTCGCTGGAGAAACTTCTGGATTATGACGTGTTTTGCTCGCTGCTCATTTTGAGGGGCAGGGAGGACTTCGAAACTCGGGTCCTTCACGACGTGCCCGAGGGCTATGTGGTCGAGGTGAAACGGTGCCTGGTGGACTGCCTGGCGGCGCGGCCACACGGAGCGGCTGTGTCTGAAAGGTTAGAGACCCTCCGCCGGGGGCTGCCGCCGGCCGACGGGCCTTCCCCGCAGTCCATTGTTGCCGTGCCCCTGGAGGTGGGCAGCCAGGCGATGGGGATGATCTGCCTCACCAGCCGGCGCCAAAACGCGTTCTCGGCGGACGACACTGCCCTGCTCCATACGATCGTTCGGAAGATGGGGCAGACGGTCGAACGCTTGCAGAATACCATCCGGGGCGAGCAGGACAAGATGCAGTCGATGGTGGCGAGCATGTCCGAGGGCGTGGTGATGTTTGACGCCAACGATGAACTGGGTGTGCTCAACCGCGCAGCGAGGTCAATGCTCGGCCTGGCAGCCAGCGAGGAGTTCACTACCGAGAGCTTCTTAAAGTCGGTGATGTGGAGAGAAATCGGTTTGTTCCTGGCGGAGCCGATGGAGGGCACCGGCGCGGTCAGGGAATTCAGCGCCGACGGCGAACCTACTCCGAGGGCACTTGCCGTGGCAGTGAGCCCGGTCAAGAACGCCAGGGGCGAGCACCTCGGGCGGCTGGGCATCATACGGGACGTTACCCGCGAGCGCGAACTCGACCGGATGAAGTCGGACTTCGTTGCCGTGGTCTCACACGAACTCCGCACGCCCCTCGCCTCCGTTAAGATGTTCTCCAGCAACCTGCTCGACGGGGTGGAGGGAGAACTGACAGAGGGGCAGCGCGAGACCCTGACCAGAATGATGAACAACCTCGACCGGCTTTCACGGCTGATCAACGACCTGCTGGACTTGTCGAAACTGGAAGCGGGCAAGATGGAGATGAAACTTGCACCGCTCGACCTCCGCCAGATGCTGGACTCGGCGGTTCAGGTCTTTGTCCCCGTGGCCCGCCCGAGGCGGGTCGAAATCAACCTGCGGGTGCCGGACCACCTGCCCGTGCTCTGGGCGGACCCTGATCTGATCGAACGGGTCTTGACGAATCTGCTGGGGAACGCGCTGAAGTTCACCCCGGAAGGTGGCTACATTACGGTCGAGGCAAAGCGCCGACCGCCTGACCCCGCCCAGCAAGTCGGAGCGCCGGGCGAGCGCTCCCCGGTCTCCGGCGAAGGATACGTCCTCGTCAGCGTGACCGACACCGGCCCCGGCATCCCAGAGCAGGACTTGGAGCACGTTTTCGACAAGTTCTACCAGGTTGATCACTCAATGACGCGGAGGACAGGCGGAACGGGGCTTGGGCTGCCCATATGCGAGGAGATTATCACCAAGCACGGCGGGCGAATATGGGCGGACAACACGCCCGACGAGGGCGCCGCATTCTCCTTCGAACTGCCGGTGGACTGCCGCGAGCACGACAAGCCACAACTCTACGCGGCAATGGAGCGCGAAATCAGACGCTCCAGACGGTACGGTGTCAGGTTCTCCGTCCTGATGCCCGACATCGACGACTTCACTGTCCTCAACCAGAAGTACGGCTACGAGAACGGCGACACTACTCTTCTTCAACTTGAGGAGCTGGTAAAGGAGGAAGTGAAAAAATTTCTGAAGGAAAGGATACGTGAGACCGACGTGGTCGGACGGTTCGGCGGCGATGAACTCCTCATCATCGCGCCCGAAACCGACGAGGAGGGCGCCAGGGCGTTCGCCGAACGGCTGCGAAGCTTGGTGGAGGAGCACAAGTTCCTGGTGAAAGATAAAGCAATCAAGACCACCGTCAGCGTCGGGCTCGGCTCGTTCCGCGAGGAGGACCTGGCTCCGACCAGCCTCATACGCCGCTCTGCGGCGGCGCTGGGCAGGGCAAAGGACAGCGGGAAAAACAAGGTGTGTTAGGACAGGTCTTTCCGGCGTCGAAAGGGCGGAAGAATGGCAAAGAAAATTCTCATCGTGGACGACGAAGAGGACATTGCGTTCGGACTCGGCCGCAGGCTGACGGCTGCCGGCTACGAGGCGATCTGCGCCGAGGACGGCGTGGAGGGACTGCGGCGGGCGCAAACCGAAAACCCTGACCTCATCGTACTAGACTTGATGCTGCCGAAGATGGATGGCTTCAAGGTCTGCCGCCTGCTGAAGTTCGACCAGCGCTACAAGCAGATACCCATCATCATTTTGAGCGCCCGCAGCCAACAGGAGGACATCACCCTCGGCCGCGAGACCGGAGCAGAATGCTACATGACCAAGCCGTTCGACAGCGACGCCCTGCTGGAGAAGATAAGAGGCTTTCTTGAAGCGGCCGCTGCCGGCCCGAACCAGTCGGCACCGAAAAACGGAGGGGCTGAATTATCATGACACAGCAGACCGGGAAGCGGTCGCTCCAGGCAATCATTATCGAGCACGGTCTTGCGACGCCCGAACAAATGGACGAAGCGCTGCAGGAGGCGCAACTCCGAGACGAGTCTCTTCGAGAGACCCTCACCCGCCTCCGCCTGGTTTCCGAACGCGACGTGGCGCTCTGTTATGCCGAGTTCCTCGACCTGCCTTATATCGACCTCGAGACCTACACGGTGGACGACCAGGTAATCGCGTCGGTGAGCGAGACCCTCGCCCGCACCTACGAATTCGTCCCGCTCTTCAAGCTCGGCAGCACCCTGACCATCGCCATGGTGGACCCGGCAAACGTAATGGTGACCGACGCCATCCGACGTGAGTCAGGGATGGAGGTCGATTGCATGGTCAGCAGCCGCTCCGGCGTGCGCGCGGCGCTTGACCAGCATTACGGCCAGTCAGGCTCGATGCGCCAGGTGCTGGAGGACCTCAATCCCGAGGAGGTCGTCTCGCCCGTCCCGATGGACGCCGAGCCGAGCGCTTCGGAGTCGCTGACCACTGTTGACCGGGCGCCCATTATCAGGCTGGTCAACACCATCGTCCTCCAGGCGGTCCAGGAAGGGGCCAGCGACATCCACATCTCGCCTGAGGAGGCCCGGCTGCGCATCCGGTTCAGGATCGACGGAATGCTGCACGATGTGCCGGCGCCGCCCAAGTCTTACCATCAGGGCATCGTGGCACGAATCAAGGTGCTGTCCGAGATGGACATCTCCGAGAGCCGAAACCCACAGGATGGCCGGTTCAGGCTCCGCGTGGAGGGGCGGCTGGTGGATATCCGGGTTTCAATCATACCCACCGTCCGCGGCGAGAACGTGGTGATGCGCGTTCTCGACTGCCGGACAATCCTGCGGGATCTGACCGAGCTGGGGCTGGGCGAGCACGATGCCGACACGTTCCACCGCCTCATCCGCCGGCCGCACGGCATCATCTTGGTGACCGGCCCGACCGGCTCCGGCAAGACGGTGTCCCTTTACGCCGCCCTGCGCGCCATCAACTCCAACGAGAAGCACATCATCACGGTTGAAGACCCGGTCGAGTTCTGGCTCGATTCCATCCGGCAGATACAGGTCAACCGGCGGGCGGGCCTGACGTTTGCCAGCGGGCTGCGCGCCATCCTGCGTCACGACCCCGACGTGGTGATGGTCGGCGAGATCCGGGATGCCGAGACGGCGCGGACCGCTGTCCACGCCTCACTCACAGGTCACCTGGTCTTTTCAACCCTGCATACGAACGACGCGCCCGGCGCCATCAGCCGGATGATCGACATGGGCATCGAGCCGTTCCTGGTCTCGGCCTCGTTGGCAGGTGTGATGGCCCAGCGGTTAGTCCGGGTGGTTTGTGACAGGTGCAAGGAGCCCTACGATCCGCCCAGCGGGCTGCTGCAACAGGCCGGCCTGGCCGAGAGGAAGGACGAAATCACGTTTTACAGGGGCCGAGGGTGCCCCGCCTGCAACCAGACGGGGTATCACGGTCGGGTTGGTATCTTCGAACTAATGGCGGTCAGTGAAGACATGCGCGAAGCGATGCTCGGCAGGCTGAGTGCGGGGGAGCTGAAGGCGCTGGCCGGTGAAGCGGGGCTCCGCACCTTGCGGCAGGACGGCATAGAAAAAGTGGTGAACGGTCTGACCACGCTGGAAGAGCTGACAAGGGTAACGCAGGCAGACTGAGCTCGGGGCAGCGGCCATGCCGCATTTCAAGTATAGGGCGCGGAAGCCGTCGGGGGAACTGGTCAGAGAGAGTGTAGAGGCAGATTCGTCCGTCGCCGTGGCCAAGCGCCTCGGGGCCATGGACCTCATCCCGATCGACATTCGCGAAGAGTCCGGCGCACCCGACTCGGCCGGAGCTGTATTCGAGCGTATCAAGACCACCGACGTTATCATGTTCACCCGGCAGTTGCTCACCTTGTATAAGGCCGGGCTGCCGTTTCTGTCCAGCCTTGATGCCATCAAGGCGCAGACCAGCAATCCCGCCCTCAAGCGGGTCGTCTCCGAGATCCGGACGGACGTGGAGGCCGGCGCCACGCTGTCAAAGGCGCTCTCCAAGCACCCGAAGGTCTTTTCCGAGGTTTACGTCTCGACGGTCCTGGCCGGAGAGACAGGCGGGGTGTTAGACCAGGTGATGAACCGCCTGGTGTTCCTGCTGGAGAACGAGATGGAGACGCGGCGGATGATGAAATCAGCCTTGAGGTATCCGCTCACAGTTGTGGGTGCGATGGTTGCTGCGTTTTTTGTGATTGTTACTTTTGTGATACCCACATTTTCCAAACTGTTCGCGCGGTTCGGGGAGGACCTGCCGCTGCCCACCAGAGTCCTGGTGGGCATAAACACTGTTCGCCAGGATTACTGGCACGTCGCCTTAGTGGCGGTGGCCGCGGCGGTTACCGGCGTCATCCTGTACCTCCGGACACCCAGTGGGCGGCTGAAGCTGGACGCGTTCCTGTTGAAGGCCCCCCTGATTGGGTCAATCATAACCAAGGGGACCATGGCGCGGCTCGCGCACATGTTCGGCACTCTCAGCGACAGCGGCCTTCCTATTCTGAAGGAACTGGAGGTCATTGCGCGGACGGTCGGCAACCGGCGGATTGCTCAGCAGGTCACCGCCGTCCGGGGGGCGGTTCAGGAGGGCAGCAACCTCGCAGGTGCGCTGGAAAAAGGGACCGAATTCCCGCCGCTGGTCAAGCACATGTTTGCCGTGGGCGAGAAGACCGGGGCGATGTCCGAAATGATGGAAGCGGTGGGCGACCATTATGACCGGGAAACAAAAGCCGCCATCGAGCAACTGACCCAGGCGGTGGAGCCGCTCATCACACTTGTTCTTGGGGCTGGCCTGCTGTTCATGGCGCTGGCCGTGTTCCTGCCCATGTGGGACATGATGCAGGTCATGGGGCAGTGATTGATTGTGGCAACGTCCCCGCCGGTCCCACAGGCCGGTAAATTTGTGCTAAAGTTTCCCGCTGTCATGTCGATAATAAAGAGTAGTGTTATAGTGTGCCTGAATTGGATTTACAGTCAGCAAGGAGGGGAATAATGATCTTGGCGAAGAGACGGAGCGGCTTTACGTTGATCGAGCTGGTGGTGGTCCTTGTTATTCTCGGCATCCTTGCCGCGGTCGCAATCCCGAAGTATGTCGACCTGAGTGACAAGGCCGAGGAGGCGGCCTGCAAGGCCAACCGGGGCGCAATTGCCTCTGCCTGTTCGCTTTACTACGCCTCGACCGCCGCTGCCGGCGAGACGCCGTCCTACCCGACCACCTACACGGATACCAACCTCTACGCCGACGGCAGCGTGCCGAGTTGCCCGGCCGGCGGCACCTACACCTACAACTCGACCACGGGCAAAGTCACCTGCTCCGTACATGGTGAATAGTCGCTCCCGTCGCACACAGTCCGGCGCACCCCCGAGGCTCTTTTCCGCCGGGCTTCTCCGTTTTTCATTGCGGCTGGCAGAGAATAAATGTCCGCCAGCAATTATCGCGCCCGTCTGTTGTTCGTTGGCCTGTTGTTTGTTCTGTTCATGGCGCCGTTCGACGAGGGCGCCGGACGCGACCTTCTCCCCCTGACCGCAGTCACGGTAACCGCCGTCATCCTGGGTACGGTACTTCTGCGGCGGCTCCTTGACCCGTCGTCCCCGACGGTCGCCGTGCGTTCGCCGGCGGTGTTGCCGCTGATTTTATTTCTCGCCGTCGCCGCCGCGTCTGTGCTTTGGTCCATCGACCGCTTCGTTTCGCTGACCGGTGTGGCGCGCATTTTCGCGTGCACGGTGGTCTTTCTGCTCGTCCTGCATGAGTTTCGCAGCGCCCGGCAGGCGCGCATTCTGTGCACGGCGGTAGTTATCCTGGCGTGTGCGCTGAGCGGGCTGGGGCTGTGGCAGGCGTCAACCCGAAGCGGCCTGTTCCCTACTGCCGTGGGAGCGCGGGCGCACTCGGTCTTTGTCACGCCCAACACCTTTGCAGGGTTCCTGATTATAGCCATTCCGCTGACCGTGTCCCTTGCCGCGACAGCTGGCAGGGGGCTATACCGCGTAGCGCTGTGGCTCTCGGCGGTTTTCCTTTTCGAGGCACTTATTCTTTCACAGTCGCGCGGTGGCTGGCTGGCGGGTGCGGCGGGGATGCGGTTTCTGGCCTGGCAGCTCAGGCGGTTGAAGCTGCTCAGGCTGAAGGTTTGGCCGGCCGCTGCCGTCGGGCTGGCCGCGGTGGTTGCCGTGGTCAGCTTATCGGAGGGACTTCGTGAGCGCCTGGCCTCCGTGGCGCAACCTTATACGGCTGCGACGTTCGTGGAAAGGACCTGGTACTGGGGCAGCGGTTTAGAGATGGCGGCGGAGGGCTGGCCGCTCGGGATCGGCTTGGACACCTACCACATCGATTATGCGGCGCACCAGCATGCGTCGCTGGCGGGAACGCGGCAGTGGTTTGCTCACAACGATTACCTTCAGATTCTGGTGGAACTGGGGCCTCTGGGTCTTCTGGCGCTGTCGTGGTTGCTATGGAGAGTTGGTCGAATGGCGCGCCAGGTGCTTGGTGAAGCAGGCGACACCGCCGACGGCGCGTTGGTGGCGGGGTGTTGTGCCGGGGCTGGCGCTGCGTTGCTGCATAGCCTGGTTGATTTTAATTTGTATGTTCCGGCGACTGCGCTTCTGATTTTCCTTTGCCTGGCAATTATCGCCGCGGCACACTCCCGGCTGGCGGGGGCCGGCCGGGTGGTCTTGGCGCCCGGTGCCGCGGGCCTGCGGCGTTTTTTCTCAACTGTCGTTCTCGCAGCGGGCACGGCAGCGGCGGTTTTTGCCGGCAGGCCGCTCGCCGCTCAGCGGCTCCTCCAAACGACTCTCTTCAATGCGCCACTGGCCGTCAAAATCTGTCCATTATCGGCCAATTACTGGTGCTACCTCGGCCGGATGCAAGAGGCCCTGGCCCCGGAAGCGGCGGCTGGGTCCTATCGCCGGGCGGTTCGCCTCAGCCCCCGCACGGCGAAATACCATGCTTACCTCGGCTGGCTGCTGCATAAAAGCACGGAACGGGCGCCCAATTGCGGGGAAGATAATATCGGACTGGACCGCCTGCGTCGGGCTTGCGCCCTTGAGAAGTATTCGGCGCGCTGGCGCGGCTGGCTTGCGGAGGCGTGCCGAGAGGCCGGGAAATTGCAGGAGGCGCGGCGGCAATTGAGGTTCTGTCTGGAGAACTGCTCGCCGTCCGAGGGCCTCAAACGGCGCATCAACAGAGCCTTGGAGCCCATAGAAGCCAGATGACACAGAACCAGCCCAGCTCAGGCACGTAAGCCCCGGCCTCGCACCAAATTAGCGTATCGGCCGTCGTCCGCCTAAGCCCAAAAAAGACTAATACCCCATTCGCCGGTGCCGATACTTCACCCGGAGGACGAGACATGCATGCGCCCAGTGCTGGAATGGCAGCTGGTTCGGGCCGCCAGGGACACATTGTTCATCGGTTCTCATAGCCCGACCGCAGCCCATCCGGCCGAAACCAGGTGACCAGTTTGAGCGACGAAACCGAGAACAAAACTCACATCCTGAACGGGGCCAAGCAACAGCAGACTCCCGAAGCCATGCTCCGTACGGTTAAAGAAAACGCCGCGGTCCGCGAGACGGCGGACCCGTCCGCCGGAGGCGCAGAGCCCGCTCTTCGTCTCGACGGCCAGCGTTCACCCGGCGCCACGGAGGTAAATGAGCCACACAGCGAGTTGAGCAATGCGTCCATCCACGGCGGCCGGTCTGTCATTGGGGTGGACGTGGGGGAGCGGACGCTGAAACTTGTCCATCTCCAGACGAGCGGCAGCGGAATCCGACTGGTAGGCGCCGAGGTCACAGAACTGCCGCCCAAGTCCGACCCTGACCGCTTCGAGGTGGTTTCTAAATCTGTCAAAAAATTTGTGGCCGGAGCAAAGCCGCGCCCCCGAGCCGCCTGCTGCGCCATGTCTGGCGACGGAGTGGCAACGGTCTGTTGTTCGATGCCGAAAATGAGCGAAAAAGACCTCGCACGGGCCGTGCGGTGGAAGGTAGCCGACGCTGGCTCGGTCGATGTAGAACGTGCGGCCGTCGGGCATTACGTCCTGAATGCAGAGAGGAAGTCGGATAGCGTGGACGTGGTTGTCGCCGCAGTGCCCCAGGACATCGGCAGGATGGATGTCCTGTTCCCCGCGGACCGGCCGAGGCTTTCGGTTGTGGTCTCCGGGCCCATCGCGGCCGAAAACATTGTGATGGCCGCCTATCACGCCCAGGAGCGGGGGCCAGTCGCCGTGCTCGACATCGGCACCGCGTCGTCAAACCTCTCAGTCGTCGGCGAGCACGGCCTGGAGTTCACCCGCCAGATACCCGTGGGCGGCGACACTGTTACCGCGGCCCTGTCGGGGAAAATATCTTTCGGTAACGACACCGTGGAGGTCAGCCGTCGGGCAGCCGACGAGGTCAAGAGGAGATATACCATCGGCCAGACCGGCTCGGTTGAAGTCAGCGGGATAACCCTGCCGGCCAACAGGATTCTGGGCGCCATCCGGCCGGTTCTCGAACGGATGGCTTCGGAGGTCGTCCGGTCACTTCAATTTTGCGCCCAGAGTCACGGCCTCGCCAGGGTCGAAAGCCTCTTCATCTGCGGGGGGAGCGCCACGCTGGGCGGACTGGCGGAGTATCTCACCGGCCAAATGCGAATCCCTACCGCCCCGCTCGACCCCTGGCGGATGCTGGGGTTCGAGGTCGCTCCCGGTATCAAATCGGACCCGGCCCTGTTCGCCGTTGCCACCGGCGCCGCAATACACAACAGTTCAAAGGTCAATCTCCTGCCGGCGCGGATCAAGTCCAGGCGAATCGTCCTGGCGATACGCACCGCCTCGCTGGTGGCGACCGCCGCCAGCATTTTCACATTGATCGCCCTTTCCCTCACCGCCAAGAAGGAGAACTCAGAGCTCGAGCATGTCCTGCTCCTGAAGCGGCAGACCGCCACACCGATGGAACGGGCGGCAGACAAAATTGCTGCGGCACAGAAATACCAGCGAGAGCTGGCCAGGCGGAGGGGGATTCTCAGGTCTCTCGGCGCCGGGAACCCCATCCACGCGGCTATACTCAACGAACTCAGTAACATCATGCCCGAAGGCACCTACCTCAGGTCGCTCTCGTTTGTCAAAGCCGACGGCCCCCGTAAGATGCGGCTCAACGTGGAGATCTACTCAGTGCCCACCGCCAGTGCCGTTCGCCTCAAGCGCCAGCTCATAGCCTCGATAGAGAACTCCCCGTTTTTCACGAACGTGAGCTTTGAACCGTCGCGGACCGACGGTCGGCGACAGGCAGGGTCGCCCGACGAATCGCTCGATCTAACCTGCCAGGTACTAGGGTCCCCGGGAGATTGACCCGATGAAGATAGGACATAAGGGCCGACTGGCCTTCCTCATTGTCGTTCAACTTCTGGCGCTGACGCTGGTGGGATTATTTGCCTACCGGCCCAGCGTCGCAGCAATTCGAGACACTGAGGAGAGGATAGCCCAGTTGTCACAACGGCAGGCAGGTCTCTGCAAGTTGCTGGAGGAGAACCCAAACCCGGACGCCGAAATGGCGCTGGCCAAGGCGGAAATCCGGCGGCTGGAAAATCGAATGCCGCCGGAATCGCGCCTAAGTTGGCTCTCCGCACGCATAGCGGCCGTCATGGCTGCACACGACGTCGAGCTGCGGTCCGCCACCGACTGGAGCGAGGGGCGCAAGAAGCCACCGGCCGCCGAGCTCAAGTGGCTCCAAAAGGCCGTCACCGTCCGGTGCTCTGGCAAGGACCTCCAAGCCTTCCTCCAGTCGCTGAACAAACTATCGTTTGTAGTGGTCGTCGAAGACTTGGCCGTGAGGCGCGACCAGAAATGCGGCACGGTCTCAGCAGAGATAAAGCTTGGGACATTTGTCCTGCGAGCGCGACCCACCACCCGAGGAAACACCGTTGACCGAGCGTGACAAAAAGATGGTGAAACTGCTGTGCGTACTGGGCCCCATCCTCCTGGTGGTCGTGGCCTACGGTTACAGCCAGATCCAGAAGACCAAGGCCAGGAAGGCCAGACGGAGCCGAAGCGCAGAGCAGGAAGTCCAACAGAACGCGAATCAGGACTCCGCAGCGGCCAAGGGCACGACCACGCTGCTGTCTCGCCCTCCGAGCGCTACGCCGAGAGACAAGCACGCCAACGTGCCCGCCGCTGCTTCATCTGTGGGGGTCTCCATCACGGTTGACCCCGCCGCGCAGCACAAACGGATGCAACTTCAATGGGGCCGCGACCCCTTCATACCCCCCGACGCACAAGGCCCCAAAATCAGCACCCCGGCCGATCAGGAAAGCCCGAGGGGGGAAAAGACCATGAAACTTCAGGTCGAGGTCTCCGACAAGCCCACCGGCAACAGCGGCATCCGTTCGGCCGTCCTTTACTATGGCTCCGACAAATCCCCAGATCAGCACCGCGCGGAGGGTAAGCCGCCGCCGAGCGAGACCGGCGACGGCCCCTGGACCTTCACCATCCCCGCGCCGCAGGACAGCCCCTACCGCTGCTACGTCGTCGCGGCCGACCGCGGAAAGCTCGGCAGCGAGTCCCGTTCGCCGGTCTTCGCCATAGCACCTCCTCCCAAGGAAACTGTCGAGACGCAGATAGGCGCGACCGACGTCAAGCTAACCCTGCGGGGCATCTCGCGAGCCGGTGGCAGTGGCATCGCCCTTATCAACGACGAAGTCGTCGCTGAAGGAGAATACATACACGGATACAGAGTCGCCAAGGTCGTCAAAAACGGCGTGGTGCTCAGGCGCGGTAAGCAAGAGATATTCTTGCAACTCAAGGAGTGAAACAGATGAAAGCACTTCTCAGTTTGGCGTCTGCCGTGGCGCTTGCCCTTGGCGGCGCTGCGGCCGGGGCGGCCGAACCGCCGGACACCGAATCCGTCAGCGCCGCAGAGGTGCTCGACAGTTCCACCGCAAAGGTCACGCTCGACCTACAGGATGTCCCGCTCGACGACGCCCTCAGAATTCTTTCCAAACAATTCGGCCTCAGCATCATCACGGCCAAGGACGTCACCACTTCGGTCACTGCCCGTTTCAATGAAGTGTCCCTCAAAGAGGCGCTTCACTCGCTAGTTACCATAAACGGTTTTTCGTACCGGACTAAAGGCTCGGTCATCGAAGTCTATACGTCCCCGCCCGGTAAAGGCCCGGCAGTCGAGCGGCCTACCATCGAGACGTTCGAACTCAAATACGCCAGCGCCGAGAAGACGAAGGCGCTCCTCAGGCCGTTCCTCAGCGAGAAAGTGGGCAAGATTGAAGCAGATACCAATCGGAACATTTTGATTGTCTACGACGTGCCCGACAATATGGCCTGCGTTGCCAAGGTGGTCGAAAGGATAGACCGCCCCGAGCCGCAGGTCACGATTAGTGCGGAGATCATAGAGGCGTCCATCGACGTGGACGAAACACTCGGAATCGACTGGGAGACGCGACTCGCGGCGTCCGGCGCCGCCAGACCGATTACGTTCCCATTCAGTAAAGGCAAGAGCCACAGCGACTTCGTGCCGTCAAATAACCCGGGCGATGGAGACGACGACGAGTTCTCCGTTGACGATTCGTTCCCCTATCCCAGCACTGATGATTTCACCTTCGGCACGCTCGACGCCAGTGGCCTCAAGGCCGTTCTCCAAGCCCTGAAAACCGACGGCGGCACCAACCTCATAGGTAACCCGGAAATCACAACACTCAACAACCGGGAAGCCAAAATTAACCTCGGTACGACTGTCCCCGTGCCAACGTACACCACCAACCTCGAGACAGGGGTGTCCACCGTCACCGGCTTTGAGGACGTCGAAACCGGCACCATACTCCGCGTCACACCGCGAGTGAACGACGGCGGCAAGTCAGTTACTCTCAAGGTCGCCCCAGAGATCAGCGAGATCATCGGGTACAAGGGCCAGTATGACGAACGCCCGGTCATCGTCTCGCGCAAAGCCGAGACGACCGTCCGGCTCAGAGACGGCGAAACACTCGTCATCGGCGGCTTGGTCAGCGAAAAGACAGTAGATAGCACCACTAAAATCCCACTCCTCGGCGACATTCCTCTGCTCGGATGGTTGTTCAAGTCAAAACATTCCGTGATAGAAAAAAGTAGTTTATACATCTTCATTACCCCGCGGATAATGAACGCCGAATGCTACCGCAAGCGGGCCAAGTGCGCCGTCGGCCGCCTCAAAGAAGCCGGATTCGAAAACATCCATAGCGGCGCCGACGACATCCGGAAACCTGGCGCCTCTCCGTTTCAATAGCCGGGGAACCCGGGCCAGCCCTGGCAAATTGCCTCTCCTGCAGAACGCGTGCCTCAGCCTCACGTACTATGCGACTTCTCCTTCATCCGCAGCACGGGTTGACCTGCCACACCCCACGGGCTACAATCCCCGCGATGGGAGGAGCAGGATGTTCAGCGGAATCGTGAGGATGCTGGCGCCGGTCATGCAGGCGACGACAATGCCTGCGGGCGCTGCGTCCGCCGCCGGCCGCATCGCGGTTGACCTGGGCGCATTCGCCGGTGACGCCGCCGCCGGCGACAGCATCTCAATAAACGGCGTCTGCCTGACAGTGGCCGCGAAGAGCGGCACCGTATGCGAGTTCGACGTGGTCGCCGAAACCCTTGCCCACACCACACTTGGAACCGTCCGGGCCGGCGACAGGGTCAACGTTGAACCCTCACTTCGTGTCGGAGACAAGATGGGCGGGCATTTCGTCCTGGGGCACGTGGACGATGTCGGCGTAATCACCACCGCCGCCGCGGGTGGAAGCGGTGAGATACGAGTTTCAGTCGATACCGTCCTTGTATCCCAGATGGTCCTCAGGGGCTGTGTTGCGGTGGACGGCGTCAGCCTCACCCTCGCCGGGGTGGGCGAGGACTTCTTCACTTGTGCCATCATCCCGACGACGTTGGAAGAAACGACCCTCGGGTTTAGAAAACCCGGCGATAAGGTCAACGTTGAGACCGACGTCCTTGCCAAGATTGTGGCAAGGCAAATTGGCGGCGCGTCACGCGCCGCCGGCATCACGCTCGAGAGACTCCGCCAGTTCGGGTTCGCCTGAGCGGAACACGCCCGGCTGCTTGAGCGCTGCGGTCGGGCTTGGAACACTTGTGCAGCGCACCTCGCGTTTGAAGTACAACCATTAGAAGGCGAAACAGCACTTTGCCTGTGTCCCTAGGTAAAGACCTTTCCGCCTTCAATGGCGGCACACTGTCGCGGCAGTCCGACGGCTCGGAAGGACCGCTCAAATCGCGGTGATGTTTCCTCCCGCTGTCCTGATTTTCCCCTCCTGCTTGAGAATGAGAAGTGCCGAATGCAGGGCCGCTGGCGTGATTTCCTGCTTTTCCTTCAGGCTATGCAGCGATACTGCTTTTCCGTCGCTGAGAGTTTCCAAAATCGCGGCCTTGGCTGTTTCGACATTCTTCAGGTTTTCCTGAAGCGGCGCAGGTCTCGGAATCATTTGACCGGTGGGAGACATCATCATGCCCCGGTCTTCCTGGGCTTTCTTCTTCAACTGGGCCAGAATCTCGTAGTGAGCTAGGGCCGCCACATGGAGGGGGGTGTCGCCGATTTCGTCGTCCCATTTCATGCTTGCTGTGCAGGGATAACTGTGCAGTCTTTTCGAGACGACCTCGTGCTTCAGGTCGTCGTCGAGGTGTTTACCCAGGAGCCATCGCGCCACATAGTAGGTCGCACCGCATGGTGCTGAGATCTCCACCCGAGCGTCTTTGATCCTGTTGTGCCGTATATCGAGGGCGACCTCCGGCTTTCCGATGTGGAACCGCTCCCGGAACTCGGCGAGCGTGCTTCCGGAAGGAGGGTCAAAGTCACAGAAAGGTTCGGGGAACGAGACCTCGATGTTGTTTTCCCGGCACAGAGTTTTCGCTTCGGTACGGGCGGAGCCGCTCACCCAGCCGGGCGCCTCCATCGGCGCCACGATGCCCCGTGTCCCCGCTTCAGCGCACCTCTTGAGGATTTCCAGGAGAATCTGCTCGTGAATGTTGATGGCGAGCATGATGTCATGTTGCGGCAGGGCGCGTGGGAGGTGGTCCTCTGGGTTTTCGAGAAGGTGCGGAAGCGCCGCCGGGAATGCGATGACCCCTGCGATGTCGTCGCCGAACTTGCGGTTGTATCCTCTCCGGCAGTGGAGGCAATCGGGCCCGCAAGCGGTACAGAAACGGTCGTCACCGGTCAGGTTGCCGATGACCTTTTCGGCGTAGGAACTACTGAAGTGCTGGAGGTACGGGTGGGTCGGGCTTTCGCGGGCGGCGGTTTTTTCGCTCCGCAGGATGAGGACTTTCATTTTCGGAGGTAGGAGTCCGCGTAGATTTCCCTGTTCATGATAAGCTCAGCGGTGAGGGCGGCGCCGACAAGTTCCCTGTCCGTCACGTCGCAGATGGCAGCATCCATACCGTTGGCGATTGCCATGGTAAGGAAGATGCGGTTGATGAGTTTTTTGTGCAAGGCATCGTTCGAGATGTTGGAAAGGCCGCAGACGATGTGCGGGGGCGGGTCCGAGAATAAGGTGAACTGGCGGGTGGCCTGGAGGATTTCCTTCGCCTGGTCCTGCGTGAACTTCAGGGGCATCACAATGGGGTCGAGGAAGATGTTCTGCGGCGGCATGCCAAGTTCCATTGCCCTGGCGAGGATAGTGCCTGCGTTTTCCACGCGCTTGTCGGCGCTGTTGGGGGTGCCGGTTTCGTCCATGACCACGCCAATTACGGATGCATTGTGCTCGGCGGCCAGCGGCAGGACAGCGTCCAGTTTGTCGTTCGCGGCCGTGGTCGAGTTGATGAGCGGGGGCTTTTTGCAGGCCTTGATAGCCTCGGCCAGTATCTTGGGCTTGTTGGTGTCGATGCAGATGGGCGTCTCGACCGCTTCCTGCACCGACTCGATCATCCAGCACATGTCCTGGGGCTTGCCCGATACTGCGCCCAGGTTGACGTCGAGATAGTTTGCTCCGGCGTTCGGCTGGTTCTTTTCCAATTTCCGGATAGGCTCGGGGTCCTTGTCGAGCACGGCCTGCTTGATAGTTTTGAATCCGGTATTGATTCTTTCGCCGATGAATATCATCCTGGGTCTCCCTTCGTGGGCTATTCAGTCATCAGTTCGTTGATGGTTTCTCGTGTAATTGCGATTGCCTCCGGATGCGCCAGTGTCAGGATGTCGGCGCCGGCCTGGAGGTAACCGGCGGCGGTGGTGGCTTCCCACAGCGGCCCGCGCTTTTCCAGTTTGCCCCACCGGGGCAGGATGTCCTCGTCGGCCTGCGCTTCTTTCACTTTCCACACCTCCCAGCCTACGTTTGCGATCTGGGGGAGCGCCATCAGCTTGTCGCCCCTGAGGCCCGCTGTCCTGACCCGTTCAAAGATGGTATAGACGTAGTCGAAGCCATACCCCAGAGCGGCAGTGCTCTGGCACATGACCACGTCTTCCAAGCCGAAACCGATGTCATCGAGCAGGATATTGACCTGCTTGGCGATGTTGATGTCAACGGGTGCCTCGGCGATGAGTTTGTGCTTGTCCGCCTTGCCGATAGCGCCGAGTGTTCTGTAGTTTGACTCGGTGGCCGAGCCGATGAGGCAGTTTTCGCCCTTGGCGGCCTGGGAACACTCCGGAAGGACCTCGTTGTCTTTTTCCTCGTCGCCGCAGCCCCACATGATGAGGGGGACATCAACCGCCTCCAGGACTGCCTTGACGGCGTCCGCTGCCTCTGAGGCAGAAAGGTTCTTGCCCGACGGGTCGGGCCCCAGAAGTTTCAGACTGATCGCATCAACCTTGAACTTTTCCACGCACTTCTGTGCCCATTCGGCGGGGGAGTTAATCTCGTCCCCGATTGACTGTTTCAGCACTTCGGGCCAGTCTTCAGGGGGGACATCCGTCACCACCCCTGCCACTACTGGGCGGTTGGGTAGCTCGCCTTCGAAGGTGAGGAACGGGAGGGTTGTCTGTCCGCCTACGGTTATGGTGCTCCCTCGCGTTCCGCCCTGCTCTTTTGTGGCGCCGATGGTGACTGTGTTGATCTGATTCGTCCACTTTTCTTTGACGTCGGCGATTTGCATTTTTACGCTCCCAGTTTTTTCATCACCTGTTTCATTTTCAGCGCGGCACCGCTGTCGTCAAGTCCATACAGGGACTCGCCTCTGAATATCTTTTCCTCAACTGCTTCGTCGCGGGGGATATAGCCCAGATAGGCCCCGTCAAGGCAGTCGGCCTTTTCACGGACTGCTTCAATTCTGTCTTCCGTGACCCCGTTGAGCAGGATGTATTTGTGTCGTGGTTCATTCTTCACGGAAGATATGACCTCGCCAATTCTTCTGGCGCAGTCGATGGAAAGCGGGCTCTCGTTCACCACCACGACAAGGTGGTCCACCTTCGATGCGGTCCTTCTGCTCAGGTGTTCCATACCTGCTTCGCTGTCCATCACCAGCCACTGGTAAGAGGGGAACAGGTCGTCGGCGAACTTGCGGAGGAGGTTGTTGACGTAGCAGTAACATCCAGGTCCTTCGGAACGGCCCATGGCCAGGAAGTCAATTTTTGGGGTTTCGACGATTGTTTCGTGCAGGCCCGCCTCGATGTATGCCGCCTTGTCCATTCCCGCCGGGAGTTTCGAGACTTGTTTCAGCGTGTCTTCCCGGACGTCGCCCAGAGTGGTGGGGATGGAAACGCCGAGGACGGTTCCGAGGTTGGCGTCCGGGTCGGCGTCGATGGCGAGAATAGGTCCCGATGCGTGTTCCCTGAGGTGTCTTATCATCAGTGCTGCCACGACGGTTTTTCCTACTCCACCTTTGCCGGTCACCGCGATCAGCTTACCCATGTCAACGGTTCTTTCCTGCCACCTGTTTTTTGGCCTTTTGCAGAAGCGAAGGGAAGAGCTCAATGTTGGTGTGCGGCAGGAACATCGCCTGCTGGAACTGTTCCACGTAATCCGGGCTTCCCATCAGGTCGTAATAGGTGGTTTTTTTCGCAATCCGGTGCAGTTCCTCGTATGCCTCGCAGGAGAGTGCGGCAAGTTTCGCACCGCGGATCGAGGTGTTTCCCACGTATTGCAGGCGGTCCGCCGGCAGGTCCGGCAGAAGGCCGATGGCAACGGCGTTCTCCAGGTTGATGTAGTTGCCGAATCCTCCGGCGATGAACAGTTTTTTGATTTCGGAGAGGGGGAACTTGAGGCGGTCGAGGAGGATTTTTGTCGCCGCGAAAACCGCCGCCTTCGCCGTGATTACGTTATCGATGTCGTCCTGTGCAACATAGACCTCCCGACTTGTGGTGCCCGCCTTGGCCCGGGCGATGACGAATCTTCCGGTGCCTTTCTTGAATTGCACATTCGGGCGGCTCCCCTCGACAAATTTGCCGCCGCGGTCGATGATGCCCTGCGCCAGCAAGACGGCGATGAGGTCGATAACGCCCGATCCGCAGATACCTTTGGGCGGAACGTCGCCGATGACCTTGTAGCGGATTTCGCCGTCCTGGATGAAGGCTTTTTCGATTGCTCCCTCCGTCGCCATCATCCCGCATGCGATACTGGCGGCCTCCAGTGCCGGGCCGGTTGACGCGGAACAGGCGACCAGCCAGTCCTTATTTCCGAGGATAATTTCGCCGTTCGTGCCGATGTCGATGAGCATTCCGACCTGGTCCATCTCGGCGAGTCCGGTGGCGAGGACACCGGCGGTCAGGTCGCCGCCAGCCCAGCCGCTGAAACCGGGCACGAAGAAGAGCAGGCCCCGGGGATTGATTTTGAGCCCGGCTTCCGCAGCCCGAAAGGGCGGGGGCCCGGTCGAGGCGGCCACGAAGGGGTCGCGCCGAATGTTATAGACGGGCAGCCGCAGCAGAAAGTGCATCATTGCGGTGTTGCCTGCGCACACTACGGCGGTGATGTGTTTCAGGTTCACGTGGTTTCTCGCCGCGATTGATTCGATCAGGCCGTTTATGTCGTCCACTACCGCGGCCCGAAGCTCTTCGGGCCCTTTTTTTTCGGCGGTGATCATTCGGGCTGTCACTTCCGCCCCGTACACTGACTGCGAGTTGAAGCACGCCTGGGTGTCCACGGTGACTGCGCTCACCGCGTCCACCAGGTGCGCGACGATGGTGGACGTGCCAACGTCCACCACGGCCAGATAGTTCTGGGCGGAAGTGTCGCCGGTCTCGAGGTCCATCATTTCGGCAATGCCGCTGCGCCTGCCAAGCACGGCCGTCACTGTGAAATCGCTTTGCCGGAGGATTTCCGGCAGGCGCCGGATGACCTTGAGTCCGGCCTGGATCGAGGTGATGCCCGTTAGTTTGCGGATTTTGACCTTGATGCGCTCGCAATCGGAGAGATTATTCGCCAGCGTGGGGCGGTCCAGTTTCAGGGGAACTTTCGTGACCAGGGGTTCCTTGGTAAAGGTTCTGGCGGCGGTCTCCGGCGCGGCGGCGCGGAAGCGCTGGGCATCTTTATCGATGCTTATTTTCTCCGTAGCCCGCGTTTCCTTCGGGATGTTGACGACCAGGTCGCTTTCCGGGTAGCTTTGGCAGCCAAGGACCACGCCGCGCTGTATCTCTTCGCGAGTGAGCAGCATCGTAGGGGCGCCGCCCACTTCGCCTTGTTTGACAATCATCTTACAGCGGCCGCATATCCCCTCACCGCCGCACACACTGTCTATGGTGATGTGGGCGGCTGCTGCCGCCTGGAGAAGTGTCGTCCCGGCCCCCACAGAGACGGTCTTGTTGAATGGCATAAAGAGGACTTTATACTGTGGCATCAGGCTCCTCACTTCCAGTTTTCCGCAAGGAACGTCGGTATTCCAGTGGCATTCTCAGGGCCGATGAGGACTTCTTTCCACTCCGAGGTATCCTCAATTTCTGCTCGGAACGACGGGAGAAGGCCGGGTATGATGAGCTTGTGGTGGTTGACTTTCTCCGCAACTTTTTGCTCCGCGAGGGTTTTGACTACGTCTTCCGCTGAAAGTTTGTCGCCGGCGTAGGCGTTCAGCACGCCCAGCCCCTCTGTGTCCGCCACCGAAATGTAGGAGGGCACCTTGCTCCGCTCGACCTCGGCCTCGACGCAGAAATAGGTGAGCGAGAAGTTTGTGGTGAACAGGACTGGCGAGTTCTCGTTCACCTCTCCCACCTCGTAGAGTTTGGCCTCGACGGTGTTCGGGACCTGGGGGTCGGTGTAGATGTTTTGTATCGCCGTCATGATTGGCAGGAGCTCTGCGCCGTCCACCCCATTGATGATAATGATGCCGGCGTACTTGGCGACGAATGTCCCGGCAAGCACAGTCTCCTTGGTGCTGGCGTCGAGGGAAACATCCACCATGGCCGGAAAGCCGAGCGGCCTGAAGTTTTTGTTGAGAGCGGCCCTTCGTGCCATAGTAATGTCGCGGATGGTCCGAACTGTCTTGCGGCCGTCGAACGCAAGTATGAGGTCTTCGGCTCCCTGTTCCTTCGCCATGTTCGTGAGGTCGGCCAGTTTTTCGAGTGTTTCGGCGCCTACGGCCCGCGGGCATTTGTTCTCTACGGCGATCTTGACGAACGCTTCTGCGTTCTCTTCGGTGGCCTTGTAGATCAGGGGCTTGTGCGCCGCCACCGCGCCGGCGGCAGCCGCCATGGCTTCGGGGTCCTGGCCCATGATGACGAACGGCACCCGGCTGTTTTCGGAGAGCGCCTTGACCCGTGCTGCTGCGGCGTCAGCCGAGAGGCCGTCGATCTCGACGGCGGCCATACGCACGGCCACTTCGTCGCCCACGCGGGTGAACACGGCGTCGTTGATCTGGTTCAGTCTGGCGGCGGCATCTTCGTCCGAGAGCGAGGATGGGATTTTGACCGCCAGCGCGGGCGGCTTGTAGAACTTTTCCTCGTGGCGGAACATCACCGTTTCCTGGCCGAGTTCCACCCCCTTTTCTCCTTCCGGCCCGATATGTATCAGCTTCATTGGCGGGGCTGAGGACTCGGCGAACTTCTCCTTGGCTTCGTCGGAGAGGTGCGGGCAGTCGGTGAGTGCTTTTTGCTTCGCCGCCACCTGCATAGCGAACGCCATGCAAGTGGGCAGACCGCAGTCCTTGCAATTTGTTTTGGGCAGGTTTTTGTACACCTCCATTGCCGTCAGAGCCATAACCGTTTCCTCCTTGTTATCAGCTCACATCATCGGGTCCATGTTCAGGGCCGGATGCTCGACTTTGGTGAGGAACTCGACGAGTTGGTCGGGCGATTCTGCGTCGTCCTCGGTGGCGATTTTGTCGTAGAAGTCTTCTTTGCCGATATCCCTGAGCCGAGCGTTGACCCTGTCGCTGACTTCTTCCTTGAGAGCCTTCGGCATCCATACTATTCTTTCGGTTCCGCCCTCGGCAGAGATGAACTTGGGGCTGGATATGTATAATTTCCCGATGCCGATGAAGCCGGGCGTCTGGATCCCGCCGCCGATCTGCCCGGCCAGTGTCGAGAACTTCATCCCGACCGGCGTCATTCCCTGGTGGTCGCGGTCCACAATCATCACCCCGTTCGCCTCGGGGACGATGCCCACGACACACTCAAAGCAGCCGCACGACGTCATCGGGTCCACCAGCATCGAATAGGCGCTGAACTTCATCAGGTTTCCGTTCGACTTGACCGCTACGTAATCGTTAACCTTTTGCCACTGGCCCAGGGTGTGGTCCAGGCACTTCCCCTTGGCTACAGGTTCGTTCGGCCCATGTGGGTCGATCCGGTGTGAGGCTTTGCAGTCGAGCCAGGTGTAGGCTCCGCACAGGCCGAGGCGCTGCGGTGTGACAATGCACACGTGGTTGGGGGCGTAAGACTGGCACAGGGTGCACGAATAGAACTCGTCCACGTCGTCATCCGTCATGCCGCTGATGCGGTCGTCACGTTCGCGGTAAATGCCGCGTGCTTCTTCGAGCAGCGGCTTGATTTTGTCCCCGTCGGTATAAACTTTTACCTGTACCCGGTCAATAATGGCGGAGAAGTTGCTGTGCATCTTCGCCACTATAATTTCTCCGAGGTGCTTCATCTTGAACCCCTTCTCGTGGGCGTTCTTGCTGATGCGCGCCCACACAATGGCGCGCTGCCCCATGTGAAAAATGCCATTGGCGCAGGAGATGTACTCGTGGATTCTGCGCTCCGCTACTGACTCGAAGTCTTCCTGGAAGTTTCGCCCCGCCACCTCGACCACGATGCCGAGGGGATACGCCTCGCCCTCGGTCATGTCGTCGATTTCAGGGCCGATGACCTCGATCGTCCCGTCCGTCACCTCGTCCATCTGCTTCATCTTGAGCAGTTCGAAGGCATCGGTGTACTTACTGCCGAATTGGACGTACATATCTTCTTTTCTGACGCGCTCGCCCTCGAACCCTGCGCCGTAGGGCACCGGGATCGGCAGCTTCTCCACCTTGATGGTCAGGCCCCGCACCTCGATGGCCCGGGAGATGATGTCGGAGAGGTTTACGTTGGCCACTACGTGCTCGTATTGGCATATGCCGGTGGGGAGGATTTCAGGGATGTTCACGTCGGAGATGACGGGGAACCCGAAATTGATTACTCCCGCCGCGGTGGCGTATTTCTCGTCGGTGATGACCTGGTCCTCCGGGGCGTCCGAGTCGGCGCCCAGGGCGAGCACAAAGGCGTACACCCGCTCTTTGTTATACAGCAGGATTTCGCGCGCCTCTTTCAGGCCTTTAGGTTCGATGCCGCCGAATGTCATGGCGGCCCTTGCGGCGAAGTTGGCGGCGTGAACCGCCGCTGTAATCTCCTTGCCGTATGGCACCAGGAACGTATCCCAGTTCATGTCAATCCGTTCCTCGGCCAGTTGCTCGGCAATGGCCCGGCCATTTGCGTGGCCGGCCATAAACACCGGGATATTCCGCTCCTGGAGGCCCCGAACCAGTTGCACCGCCTCCTGGTTAGTCGGCGCGCAGCCGACAACGGCGGCAAACCCCGGCATCCGGCCGTCCACCAGTTTGATCCCCTGCATCCGCAGGATCGAATCGTCGGTGAAGCTCAGCCAGATTCCTTCGGCTGGGTTGGCGCCGTCAACGAATTTCAGTGCCTCGATGGTCTCCTCGGCAATCAACGTCGCAACGCCAGAGTCCAGCGTTTCGCCCAGGTACGGCAGCCACACCTCGTCGGTAGGGACCTTCCCAAGAAGTTTGCGCGCCTCCTGGAGCGACTCTTCGAGGTCGCCGAGTTTTTCCACCTTCTGGCCGAGGAAAAGCAGCATGATGGGAAGATAGTACGCCGTGTTCGGGTATTCGGCCTTGGCGTCCTTGCCTTTCTCTTCGATCGCCTTGGCGAGGGCTTCTTCAGCCCTTTCAACCATCCTGTGGGCACCACGTATAGCAGCAGTTGCAATAATCTTGGACATTGGACCTGCCTCCCATTATTTGGCATTTAGCGACGGTAGCTAATCAGGCTGTGTCGCCACTCAGGTTCAGAAAACCTTTGTCGGTCACCGGCCACCAGGGGCAATATGTCCGGGTAGCCAAAGTTCCGGTCAAGCAGTCTGTCCTTGACTGAGGAAATATCTGCTTTTTTTTGTATCAGCGCACGATAGACTCCGGCGTTCTCGATCTCGCCGACCATCACAAGCCCGACAATCTTGTTCTGCTTGAGGACCACCTTGCGGTAGGTGTTTCGGGTTTCTTGGCGCCGGCTGAGCACTTGGTATTCGTCGCTCGGCGGCTTGGTCACCCCGATTGAGATGAGGGGCAAGCCAAAGAACTCGGCGGAGTTCATCCGCATGGAGCCGACATAGGTCCGCGCCTGGCCGGCCATGTTAGCGCCGGCGATTCGGCCCTGTTCAGCGGCGCACGGCCATATCGCGTTGACCGCCTTCTCGCCCGTCACAACGTCGGTTGTTTCGGCTACATCCCCGGCCGCATAAATCTCAGGGATATTGGTCTGGAGATTTTCGTCCACTACCACACCACGGTTCACAGCGACGCCACTGCCTTCCAGAAATGTGACATTAGGAGCGACTCCCTTCCCAACAACGATGAGTTGGCATTCCAATTGTTCGCCGTTATCAAGGTGAATCTGCGCAACCCGGGCGTCACCACGGACCTCATCCACTGAGGCGCCGGAGATCACTCGCACACCGTTTTCCTCGAAGCGTCGGCGGAACATCTCACCGGCTTCGGCGTCGGCGACTTGTGAAAGGAGATGAGGCGACCGGATTACGACCAGCACTTCCGCCCCTTTGGCCCTGAGACCACACGCCGCCATCAGGCCGATGCAGCCGCCGCCGAGCACCGCAGCGTTGCGGGTATCTTTCAGCGCCCTCAGAATTGCGTGGAGGTCCCTGGTGGTGCGAAAGCCAAGCACACCCTCCTTGTCCATGCCCGTGGTATCAGGGATCTTCGGCGAGCCGCCTGTCGCCAACAGGAGCCGGTCATACATCAGCCGTTCGCCGTCTTCGAGCTGGGCTTCCATTTTCGAGGTGTCCACCTTGACCACCCGCCGACCGAGCATAATGCGGAAGCTGTGGGCTTGGTAGTAGTCGGAAGGGCGATACAGCATGTCATCTTCGCTGACCTTGCCCTCCATGAAGTAGGGGATTAGACAGCGGGAGTAGGGAGGATAATCTTCTTCCGAGACGATGGTCACTTCTCCGTCGGTGTCGAGCTCACGAATGGCTTCGGCGCCGTTGAGCCCGGCGGCGCTGTTTCCGATAATGAGATATCGCATTCACTCAGCCTCCGTTGAGGTCTTTGCGGCTTCGGCGCGCATGTACCGGGCGGCGAACTCGTCCGGCTCGACGTAGCTCAGGGCTTTGGTGGGACAGGCGTCCACGCAGGCGGGCCGTTCGTGCCCGCGGCAAAGGTCGCACTTGACCGCCTTGCCCCTTTCCATATCAGGGAAAACCGCTCCAAATGGACAGACCATCACGCACATCCAGCCCCCCACACATTTGTCTTCATCGATCTGCACCGAGGCGGTCTCCGGGTCGCGGGCCATTGCACCACTCTTGCAGGCATCGATGCAGGGTGCGTCCTCGCACTGCTCGCAGCGCAGCGGGAACGGCATCCCGTAGCTTGCCCTCACTCGCAGGCGGTATCCGGGCAGGACAGGCTCTTTCAACGCTTCGAAGAGATCACCGCTTTGCGAGTGCTGAACTGCGCAGGCAATCTCGCAACTGTTGCAGCCCATGCACAGTTGGAGGTCCACCATGATTTTTCGCATGTTATCACCTTTGTCAGCACTGTTATCCGCTGGCGCCCACCGGCGCTGTCTGGTACATCATCGGCCGCAATTTCAGTGCCTTGCGCTTCTTGTTGATGTGATCAATCATCAAGTGCGCCGCCTTGACTGGGTCCGGGTCCCATCCCCACATGCCGCCGACCTGGTCCTCGAGTTCTTCCGTGAGCAGTCGCGTCAACTTCTCGCTGCCCAGCACCGGCAGCGGCTGGCAGAGCACGGTATAGACGCCGGAAGCGACGAAATACATCCCGATGGAGACGGCCTTCTCGGACATCCACTCCGGCGCCGCCCCGGCCACCGGCAAGTCGGATATGTCCTCGCCCAGGCCGCCCTCAGCGACCACGTTTGCGAGGATTGTCAGGATTCGGCTGTTGTCCACACACGAGCCAACGTGGAGCACGGGCGGTATCCCGACCGCCCTACAGACCTCAGCCAGGCCCTTTCCGCAAAGGTCCGCCGCCTCGGGCCGCATCAGGCCTTCCTTTGCCGCGGCGATGGCACCGCATCCTGTCGCGACCACCAGAACATCGTTCTTGATAAGTTCCTTCATCATGGTGATATGGCCGTAATCGTGCCGGCCTTTCGGGTTGTTGCACCCGACGACCCCGGCGGCGCCGCGCACGCGCCCTTCTATTATTGCGTTGTTGAGGGGCCGATATGTGCTCCTGTAGAACCCACCGAGTATGTGAAAGATGTTTTCGGTGGTGAATCCGCCGATGGCCTGCTCTTTGTGGTCAGGTATGTGTACGTCGCTGCCGCGGTTGGGGAAGTTCTCGACCGCGGTTTTGATGATTTTTCGCGCGATTTCCATCGCCGCCTCTTCGTGGAACTCGACGTGCTCGACGCCTTCCATCTTGCACTTGGGCGAGGTGGGGATGAGTTTGGTGTGAAAGCAATTGCACAGGGAGCTGAGGGCGGGCATTATGCACTGGACGTCAACCACCATCAGTTCGACGCTGCCGGTATCACCGCCAGTTCCTGCTGAAGGAAATTGCCGGCGACCGGGATGCCATGGCGCATTAGTATTTCGTTCCCTGTACAGCACATCCCCACGATATTTATTCCTTTCGCCCCCTTTTCCTCGGCCAGTTTCTGGAGTTCCTCTTCGCCGGAGACGGCAACGATGATGTCGGAGAGCGTAGGTTCGTGCCCGTGCACCACCACGTTTACCTTGTCTTCTTCCAGCGCCCCCAGGTTGGCGCCGAAGCGAATGGGTTCGGGGCCCTGGAACAGGATGTCGGAGAGCTCCGTAGCGACGAGCGACCCGCCCCAGCCATCGGAAAGGCTCAGGCGCAGGGCGTGCTTTACCAGATTTCTGTAGTCGCAGTCCACCCCAATGTGTGTGCGGTGCATCGATTCGACGATCTCACGGTCGATAGAACGCGGCATGATGCCGAGGCGCTCCCACAGCTCCACCCTGGCTGGCGGAGCGTAAGCGGACGCACTGGTGAGGGAACCTTCCTGCTTCCCAAATTCGGCGAGCACAACCTCGGAAAGTTCAGCGGCAATCGCTTTGTCGTCCTTTTCCCCGGTCTCGACGCCGTATCTCGCGGCCACTTGCCGGAGCTTCTGTCCGTCCTTGATGGTGTAGTCGGCGGCCTTGGCGTCTACCACCATTTTGAGCGTGTGAGCGATGTCGCGGCCGTGGTCGGAATGGGCTGCGGCGCCGCCAGCCACCATGCGAAGCAGGTTCCTTGCGGCGATGGTGTCGGCGTTCGCGCCGCATACACCGGCCTGCGGGCCTTCGCCGAACGGGTCGATGCGGCATGGCCCCATCGAGCAGTTGCGGCAGCAAATGCCCAGCCGTCCGAATCCGCACTGCGGCTCCATCTCTTCCAACCGGTCCCAGGCCGTCGAGATGTCCGCTGCCTCTGCCCTTTCCAGCATTTCCTGAGACGCCGGGTCTATCGAGCGTGAAGCACTTTTTCCCTTGCTCATCAACCTGTCCTTTCGACTGCTTGATTGCTGTTTATTGCTTGCAGGACCGAATCAATCTCCTGCCATACTTCGGGCTCTACGTCCCTCAACGAGCCTTGTCCCCGGCTTGCGCTCACGACGTTCTTGCTGGACGGGAGCGAGCCAACGAAGCCACCGTCCGGCGCGTGGTCTGACAGGAAAGCTCGCTCGTCGTCAGATGTGACCTTGTTTGCGACGGCCCAACACCGCTTCAAACCAATATCAGAGGCAAGCGTGCGGATGCGCTCGAGCGTCTCAAGGCTGCGCAGCCCGGGCTCGACCACGACCAGAAGCCCGTCCACCGCAGAAGCAGTGGCCCGACCGAGATGCTCCAGTCCGGCTTCCATGTCCACCAGCACGTCCTCATTCTGGCGGAGAAGGACGTGGCTAAGCAGGACCTTGAGGAAGGCGTTTTCAGGGCAGGCGCACCCCGCTCCGCCTCTTTTTACCATCCCCATCACGATAAGCCTGACGCCCTGATGCTCTATGCAATGCTTCGCCGGCAGGTCATCTACGTTCGGATTGAGTTTAAAGTACGTCCCCACAGAACCCGGCCGAGTGCCCATACGTTCGGCGATCATCTGCTTCATCTCTACGATGGGCACAATTTCCTCTGGGGATGGGAAGTCGAGAGCCGCCGCCAGATTGGTGTCCGGGTCGGCATCCACTGCCAATACCTTGCGGCCCTGCTCCGCCAGCCGACGAGCAGCAAGCGCTGTGATAGTGGTCTTGCCGACCCCGCCCTTGCCTGTAATAGCGACCTTCATGTTTCCCCGCCTTGGCGGCCGTAGTTTCCTTTTCGGGACCTATCGTGGCTTTCGTTGATGGGCTTGACCAGCGAATCTACACCGGAACCTGTCTATTAACGTCTCGCTGCATCCGACAACTCGCAGGAAAACAGAGCGGCTTTGCGCTGAGCTTCCCTGGGCCAGCAACATAAACAGCCTTGGTGTTTAGCTCCGCTGGCATTATAGCCGCCTTCGATTAGCATGCAAGTAGCCGCGGCCAAAAATTTGAAGTTTCTTCCACCTGCGCCCAGCGTTCGGGTCAACTCCGACGAAACCGGCGAAAGTAAAGAATTGTCCTGGAGAGGTGGAGGGGCCTTATTCGGGCAGCTGGCTTTGCCCAAAATCAATATTGCCAGCCTTGATGACGCGAACTGCGGGCACCGGCGCCCAGCGTGTTATGACGCGTAACTCGTCCTTCGTGCGGAAGAGCAGCCAGCCTTTGACCGCCTCTCCGGTCTTCAGGGATACGGTACAGTCAAGGCGGCGGCGCGCGGTCTGTGCGAGGTCGGCGAGAATCTCGTCCTCACTGCCCTTCTCAGGCCGCAGCACGCCCGGCTGGCGCGTCTGCGGGACGCGGAGTCTGGGCTGCTTGATGAACGAGCCGGTAAGTGCCAGCGTAGGCGCCGGCGGGAGCGGCGCACTGGCGCTGAAATCCGCGAGGACCTTTCGCGTGGCATATCCGCGGAACAAGAGCGAGGCAATGAATACCAGCAGGGACAGGAACAGCACCCGGTTCAACGCCAGGTATGCTTTCTGCCACTTGCTGTGGCGTAGATCCTCGGCGGCTTCGGTGTGCGCTTGCTCCTCGGTGATCTCGAGCTTCGCCCCGCAGCCGGCGCAGTAGATCGAGCCCATCTTGTTCTCGGTGTTACACTTCGGGCACAACATAGCTTAGTGACCTCCGCCTTCGGCCGCTGCTGGGCGAAACCTGCCATAACTGACACGGAACTTTTCCTGTCTCTGCGCCTTTTGCCCGCCCGCTGTGGCGATGGGTGGGGTTGCGGTGTGTCTTCCTTCCGCCAGTGCGTTCCGGGGCAGGGCATATATCCGGTTGTTCGGGCCGACGATAAATGCGACACGCTCACCGTCGATTTTGACCGAAATCTCCTGCTTCCGTAAAGGCACAGCACCCCCGCTGCTCACCTCGACCATAATAATCGGCATGCTGGGCGGATGCTGCTTTGTCACGATTATCTTGATGTCTCTGATTACCGGCTCGTGCGTTATCCTGGCCAGGAGGTGTCGGACAGCGTTCTGGTTGTTGTCGATTTCGAGCGTTTTTCTGAGGGGTCCCGCCGCAGCATCCGGCCTTCCGGTCTTATACAGCATGATTCCCAGGTTCCGGTAATACGTGCTCCTTTCTTCCCCGGCTGGCGCTCCCGGATGCCCCTCGAGTTTGGCCAGTATCTTTCCCGCCTCGTCCATCTGCTCGAGGGCGCCGGAAGGATCGTTTGCGTGCCACCGGGCTGTGGCGAGGTCGCTCAGCGAGCGGAATCTCATCCGGCCGGGCAGGCCGGGCTTCGCCAGCGCTGCCCGGAGGTGCTTCGCGGCTTCACTCTCAAGCTCTGCGCGGTTGGCCGGTCCGTTCTTCGACTCCGCCAGCGCCAACATGGCCGCTCCGACATAAAAGTTTGTTTCAGGGCTGAGCTTACCCGTTGTCGCCGCCCGGCGTACCCACCGCAGGGCGTGGTCAATTTCTCCGAACCTGTGGTGGGATACCCCCAACACCAGACGCAAAAGTTGGCGTTGCGATGAGGTGAAGAGAGCTTCTTGCTCTGACAAGGCCTGGTAGACAACCTGTCGGTATCGGATGGCACGCGCGCTCTCAAGTGGCGCCCAGGCAAGCAGTTTCGCCTTCAGCAGTGCGGCACTGGCCCGGAGCCTGGCCGCGGTCTTCGCGTCCCGTGCCAATTCAATCGCCTTGTCGAGCTCGTCGGCCGCGCGGAACAGCATCTGGCCGGTTTTCCGCAGTCTGGGGGCTGGATCGCCGAACTCATTGGCTACTGCGGATGCGGTCTTGTCCCCTTTGCCTGAGGCCAACGCAAGCATTGAGGCGACGGCAGCGTAATATGTGACCGCCGATTCGTAGCTTAGGTCCCTAGTCTCGCGTGCGCTCGCCAGGTGCGAAGCAGCCTTGACCACGTCTCCCATGTACAGGCTGCATATCGCCGCGTGCACGTGGGGGTCTCCGTTTGTCCCGTCCCTGTTGACGGCGGATGCGAACTCTGCGTAGGCTTCTTCTATTCGTTTGCGGTCGTTCGCCCCGTGTCGCGTGGCTTCGAGCAGGAGGGTGCATCCGATCCCGTTCAGTGCCGGGACGTCGGACAGCCCTTCTTCCAGAAGTGCCCGCTCCAGGTCCTTGTATGTGTCGCGAGCGGTGGCGGCGTCGCCCTGTTGGAGCGCAATCCGGCCGCGCAGTCCCAGCGCCGCCGGCAGTCCGGGCTCGTTGGCCAGCGCCCGGTCCAACTCCTCCACCGCCTGACGGAGGCCCGCCTCCATCCCCACAAGGTAATGTTCGGTGGCCTTTGCCAGGTGATATCTGCTGCGGCACTGCGGCACGGCGCAGACAAGGATTACCGCCACCGCCGCGCCGAGCGCACACGCCGCGGCAATCTGGCCGATAACGAGCCCCCGGTACTGCTCAGTTGTCATTTGCCTATCACCCGCCCGATGATACTGCGATAAGGCACGAGCCGCTGCGACAGGGAGATTCTGCCGCGTTTTTGTGAGTCGAAACCGACCAGTACCGTATCCCTGGGCACAAGCAGTCCCGTCTTCAGCGTGCTGATGCTGCGGGGAGCGTTCGCCGTTTCATCGCCGTTCACCAGGAGTTTTTTGTCACTGACCCGCACCGTTGCTCCCGGCAGCGCAAGCACCCGGCCGAACATACGCTTGGTTTTTTGCTTATGCATTATTTTGTAAGCAATCAAATCATCCCGGCTCAGTGACGTTACTGTCGAACTGCGCCGGTCGAGGAAATACGTGCCCCCTGATTCGAGCGTCGGCTCCATGCGGGTGAACTTTTCGTCCACAATCGCCACGGCGAAACTCGTGGCAATATAATAGAGAACAACAAGCACCACCAGAACGATGGCATAGCAGATCAACGTTTGGAGTTTCTGCATCATCCCTGCAAGTCCTTCTTCGGTGTGAAGATTATACCGCCGACGAACCGGACGGTTCAAGCGGCACCGTCCACGATGTCGGACCGCGCGCGAGGCTGACACAACCCGCCGCGTTCCGTATATTCCATGGTGTGCCAGTTTCCTCGATAGCTTAATTGGTAGAGCGGTCCGCCGGAGGCGGATTAACCGCTAGGCTGTAGGTTCGAGTCCTACCCGAGGAGCCATACAGTAGATGCCGCGGGCGGCTTCACTGTATGGCGATGCCCTGCAGTGAACCGAGCGTAGCGAGTTTCCACTACAGGGGGGCCTGCGTATCCTCCAAAACCGGCTGGTGCCTTCCCTGTGTATTATGTCTATGTGCTTCTTTGTGGCGATGGGAAGCTCTACACCGGCTACACCTCCGATTTGAAGAAACGGGTGGAGCGTCACAGGAAAGGGCAGGTCGCGTCCACGAAGGGCCGAAGGCCCGTCAGGCTGATCTTCTACGAGGCATTTAGCAATCGCAAAGATGCGGAACGTCGCGAGAAATACTTCAAGAAGACCGCGGGCAAGAGAGCTCTGAAGCTCATGCTGCGGGAGTTCTTCAACGCATCAGGCCAGCCCGATTGACCGCCTCTCCCCTTCCCAAAGTAGAAGCTCGCGCCACTTGCTTCACCTGATGGCGTCAACATACAGTGAAGTCGCCAGAACGACTTCTACTGTATGGCGCGCCGCGATTCTCTCTTTCAGTTAACCGGAATCCCGCCACGTCTGGCCGAAAAGCCGAAGGCTCTCGGACTCTCACCCGGCGAGAGCGTTCCGGTTAACAACCCTGGTTGGAATGGGGTGGTGTGGCAAAGGCCGCGAGTACGCCGACCTCGCGCGCCTCAGCCACGTCTCCCGCGCACGACTAACGCAAATCATGAACCTGCTTCTCCTAGCCCCCGACATCCAGGAAGACATGCTCTTCCTTCCCAAGAGCCTCAACGGTCACGACCCCGTCACCGAAAAAGAGCTGCGCCACATCGCGGCCATGTCCGACTGGCGCGAGCAACGACGAATTTGGCAGCTCTGCGCCCGTCCCACTGCCCATAATAACATCGCTCGCGGCAGCGCAAGATTTCGACCCTACAGCACGTCCGGAAGCTTTGTGTCGCAGGTGGTTGCGAAATCCATACCCCAGAGGTGTTGGGCCGAGGCTAACTTCAGAGGAGCAAAGAACTGACGATACCGCACCAGCGCTTCAGGTGACGGGTCAAAAACGTAGACCTCGGGCGGACTAGCCAGCGTGCGCT
Organism: Candidatus Brocadiia bacterium; assembly: GCA_030605345.1. Lineage (GTDB taxonomy): Bacteria > Planctomycetota > PUPC01 > PUPC01 > PUPC01 > JAUWIN01. The sequence goes on along the minus strand of JAUWIN010000002.1, from coordinate 17,452 downwards.
TGGACATGGCCGATTGTATCATGGCGCGCAAATGACCATCGCTCTCAGCCATGCTATATCCAATGAATACAAGCTTCTTGGCAGACCTGAGTGCATCAAATGCACTTCTCCAGATGCGTCTCAGCCAATCGAATTGCTCCAGCTTACCGTAGGTAGGGGGAATGAGGGCGGGCACGAAATCCCCCTTGTATTTCCTGCGCAGCCGGGTTACCGCGTCAAAGGAGAGAACCCAAGGCCGCTCTGTGCCTCCATGCCTGACTCTACCATCCTCGGTGACGTAGTCGCCGCTCTTGAGGACGTCGTCGCAGATGAAGAGCTGTTCGTCTTCTCCTGAATCGGTGAAATAATTGATGCTGCCGTGAAGCTTGCACACGAGCAAAGGGCGGGGTCCGGGCCCGCTGGCCAAATACGATTCAGTGCGTCCTCCTCCAGATATGCGCCGAGAATTGGCTACAGCATACTCGCACGGCAGCCCCACTCTCCAAGCGAATGATTCGAAGACCAGGTCGTAGTTGGTAGTTATAACCGCAACTTTCTCTGGTGCTTTCGCGTTCTTCAGCGCTTTCACGAATGTTGTGTAGCGGCTCTGCCGCCAATCCCTGGGCAAGGGATTAACTTGGTACATCTTCCACAGCCACACTTGGATCTGTTCATACACCTCAGCGGCAGTGTAATCCCTGCCGTATGACCGCAGGATCTTCGCTGATGAACCCAACGTTTGGCGCAGGGCCTCTGCCACACAGAAGACGACCTCCATATTGTCGTGGTCGATGCTCAGCACGGAACCCCCACGGCTGCAGAACTGCTGAAACTTTCTGAATACCGCGCCAGCTTTGACGTAAATAGGCCCCATTTCGCGTCTGTCCTGCTTCATTCTGCAGCGCCTGTAGGCTCTTCTCGAACTCGCTCCGAACTCGCTCATGATAGGTAGGCCAGCATCGCGCGAAAAGCCTGCACCGAGGAATAGCACCAGGTCTCTTTCCGCTTTGCTCGCAACCATGCCGTTTCTCTCCTGACCTGCGGTCCCGTCGTCAGATTATTGCGTTCCACCGTTGCCCGGCTGCTTGCGCGCTCTTCGGGCACATGCGTTGTATTGATCCCGCACAGAGCGTTCCGCTTCCTTCCTTGTGGCGCCGTAACCCGATGATAGCCACAAAAGTCGGGCCATATACGTTTTGGGCACTGCGTGGCAGCACCACTTCGGCTCCTCGGGGTCCTCGGTGAACCGCAACTCGTAATCTTCGAACTTCGGGGACTTCGGGTCGGCTGGGCACGGCCTCTCCATGGAGCCGCCAAAACACTGGTAGCCGCACTCGTAGGCCTCGCGCATGTCCCAGTGCTTCTGTTCCTCGTCAACTGGCGCATCGACCCTGATAGCTAGCGGCGCTTCACAGTAGGGGCATTGATATTCAGATAGCTCTTCACGCAAGGCTTCTTGTTCTGCGCGGGCTCGTTCGACCTCTCGCTGTAGGTCTGTGATGGCTTCACCAGTAGCCAACTTCTCAAGCTGAGAGCGTGGGTGCCCATTATAGAGGTCTGGCCGAACAACTTGCAGGATCTGAATTGCTGCATCTTGAGGGCTTACCTTGGCAGTGTCGATTGCCAGCGCGTCGGCGAGCGGCGGGCTGAACTTCATGACTTCCCTGTGCGTGAGGCCATGCCATATTGGCAAGATGACCTTGCGGCCTCCAACTTCCCTCGTGACAAGACCACGGAGTTCGCGCTTGGGCCAAGGCTTCTCAATGAACGCTCGGCTGATCACAACAAGACCGTACGCGGACTCCGCAAGCCCCTTGTCGATGGCGCCGGAAATGCTGTCGCCCACCCGCAATGAGAACTCGTCATACCACACCGAAACGTCGAGTCTTCGCAGCGCGATAGCCAAGGGGCGTACAAAGCTCTCCTTGTCTTCAGACGCGTGGGAAATGAAGACATCCCACTTCTGAGTCACGGCGCTTGGTACACAGTCAGACAAGATTTGTGCCCTCTAATTGGGGGCGCTCACCAGGGAATAAGGGGCCCACTTTGAAGCGTCTGCTTGTCTTGGTACTGACCATCTGTCCCCTTGGCCGATATTCTTCTCCTCTATGCACGTGTTGTGCAATGCAACTGTCGGGCATGATACGCGCGAAAGAGACATGTGTCAAAACCCCAAGCCGCCCAGTAGTTCTGAGAAAGACTGCTTGTTGCCATTATGTGAAGGGGAGACTGTCATAGTATCCGACAACCGAGTTTCGCCTGACTGGGCGTTGGTCGCTGCCGAAGAGTCCGACCGTACGGAGGGCACGGGGGCAATAGCCCGGCATGCTCCTTCCATGAGGCGCCTGCCAGTGAACCCTCGCGTCCGGCCGTCGCAGGCCCTCGTCCGGGGTAGCAACCGGTAAGGCCCCTTTTCTCTGGGACAAAGGCATGGCTGATAAAAAGGAAGCGTGGGAGGGCCACCCACCCGAAGGAAATCATCACGCTGAGCCAGCTCAACGCGGCTCGGCTGATGACGTAGCTCAGAGGGGAAAGGCGCCAATCACGCCGCTACAGGACGCCGCGAGGTCTGAGATGACACAGCCGGTGCCTGTGCCTAACAGCTCCGTTCCGAATGAAGTGATGCGACAAATTCGGCTCGACTGCAGATGTTGTAGGTGGCAACCCCAGGGTTCACCTGCTGCGCGGGACCCAGAACGTGCCGCCAAGAATTGCGGATGCCTCGCCAGTCGTGTCGAACAGCTCGGCGTGGTCTTCCTTGCGCCTTCCCGAGCAGTGCGCCTTGGGCCAACAGCACCGTTCACATCGCAGTTCCGGAAGCAACTTTCTGCGGAATTGCACTTGAGACGCTGAAGCGATAAGATGGGAGGCAGTCGAAACGATGAAGGACCAAGGCGAGGGCTGATAACTACCGGTTGTGTTCAGATATGGAAGGCAAGATGATGAATGAAACTCAATCCGGGTCCAGAGAAGGCCGGCGCAATTCTGAGGCCGGTATCACTGAGGCCAGCAGGCGGCGCATTTTCCGCATGGTCATTCCCAAGTATCCGGCCTTCAACGTGTACAGCCACATAGCCAAGAAGACCACCGCACTCGGGCCGATCTGCGTCGCCACCTCCGTGAGCAAGATGCCCGGTTGGGACGTGGAAATCATCGACGAAAATAACTACCGCTTCCCCGCGCCGGTGGATGAGGAGGGCATACCGGACCACGAGGCACTCCAGAAGATGCGCCCGGCTGACGTTGTGGGGTTCTACGGGGGACTTTCCTGCACCGTGCCCCGCCTGTTCGCCGTGGCCTCTTTCTACAAGGAAGCCGGCGTTTTCACCATTGGCGGCGGCTACCACCTCGACGCTCTGCCCGAGGATGCGCTGCGCAGCGGGCTGGACGTGGTGGTCAATGGCGAGGGCGAGCTAACCGTGCGGGAGTTGCTGGATACGCGGGACTCGGGGGGCGCCCTGGAGGATGTGCCGGGCATAACATTCATGAACAACGGTTCCCCGCTCCGCACAGCGACGCGCCCGCCGCTGGAGGACTTCGATATGCTCCCACTGCCCGACTTCGGCCTGCTGCGGTTCGCCAAGCTCAAGCTCTTTCCCATAAGCCGCATCCGCGGCTGCGGGATGAACTGCGAATTTTGCGCGGTGAAGGGCCGGGCACGCTGCGCCAAACCGGAACGCCTGATGGCCCAGGTAAGCTACCTGGCCGAGAGCCACCACGCGCGGGAGTTTTTTATAGTCGATGACCAATTCGGCCAGGACCGCAACGAGACACTGCGTTTCTGCCGGATGCTCCGCGACTACCAGAGCAGCATGGGCCTGCGTTTCTTCCTTACCGTGCAGATAAGGTTGGACTGCGCTCACGATGAAGAATTGTTGACCGCTATGCGCGAGTGTCGCATCAAGTGCGTAGCCATCGGGATCGAGTCGCCCATCGACGAGGAACTCCGCGCCATGGGCAAGCGGCTGAAGGCCGACGACATGGCGGAACTGGCCAGGATCTATCACCGGCATGACTTCCTTGTCCATGGTATGTTCATCTTCGGATATCCCATGCGCCCCGGTGTGGAATTCCACATGAGCAATGCCGAGCGGGTCAAACGCTTCCGTGCCTTCTTCCGCGAAGCCCACTTGGACACCGTGCAGGCCCTCCTGCCCGTGCCTATACCCGGGACCGCATTGCGCGATCGGCTCGAGAAGGCCGGCCGCGTCCTGCCCAACAGCGAGATCGGCTGGGAGTATTACGACGGGAACTTCCCGGTCATTGTGCCCGACCCGCCGCTGACGCCGGAGGAAATGCAGAAATCGATGCTGTCGCTGATGGGCGGTTTCTACCGTCTGAGCCGCATGTCCGGGCTGGTGTTGCGGATTCTACGCTTCCCGCTGGCCATGATGCCGTTGGTGCACCTCCGCACCCGCTGGCGCAATTGGTACCGGCACTGGCGCAACGACGTGCTCGGCTCGATGGGTTATTTCATCGTGAGAAAGTGGCGCAAAGCGTTCAAAAAAGGCCCGTTCAGTGAGAAGCTGAGGAAAGCCAAAAAGATGCTTGACGAATAACCTTCTGGAAGGGAACGAGCTTGTCATAGGCATCACCGAATTGCCAACCAGAACGGCGATGCTGCGACAAGTAGAAGCTCGGTCATTTGCCTGCCGCGTGCAGGTAGCCCGTGGTCTCGTCCTTCACATATTTCAGAAAGGCATCCTTCTCGCCACGGATGAGTTCCCACAGGCGCTGCAGGTCTTTCCGCACCGCACCCCGAAAGCAACCGTCACGAACTACGAGAACACGACGAAGATGTGGGCCAGGCAGTAGTAGGTACCTACGAGGATGAAAATGACGCCGGTAATCACACGTATCCAACGTTCGATCTGGGTCAGGCGGTTGAACGCCTGGCCTACATACTGCGATGCGAACGCCATCAGGAATGCAAACACAATGACCGGCAGTGCCGTACCTATCCCATAGAGCATTGGAAGCAGGAATCTCGATCTGTTCGACGCGGACAGCGGGATCAAACCCCCGAAAAACAGTCCCGCCGAAACCGGGCAGAAAGACAGGGGGAACAGGATGCCCAAAAAGGCCGCCCACCAGATGCCTCCCTGGGAGGCCCGTTTCTGCACACCGGAACCCGCCAGGCTAAGCGAGCCGGTGAATCCGAGAAGCCCCAGCAGCAGCATGCCAACCAGGATTAGCGCGGGGCCAAGGACCTGATTGAGGTACTTCTGGAGGAACCGGGCGATATCCCCACTGGCCATCAGGCCGGCTATCACGACAACGCCCAATGTCACGTAGGTAACGGTTCTTCCCACCGTATAGAGCAGGCCTGAAAGGAGGACTTGGCGCGTGCTGCTGACCCTTCGGCTGATGAAGGAGACCGCGGCGATATTAGTTGCCAGCGGGCATGGGCTGATGGAGGTCAGGATTCCCAGCCACAGGGCAGAGGCGATTACCAGCCGGGACATCATGACTTACCCCCGTTCAGGCACGACCGGATCGCGCCTCCGACATACGCAAAGAACGCTTTCTTGTTCCTGGATTTCGTCCAGACTTCGTCAAGCCTCTCAAAACGTGTTTCCTTCCCGTTACGAATCTGGACAACCACGACTGTGCTGGAGGCGATGTTGTACCGCTTGGCAAGACTCTCGTTTTTCATGTAGTCAACCGCCTTGTGTTCGATCCGACCGGCCGCGATTTCTTCGGCGAATTCTTTTTCCAGCAGTTCCTTCGTCAACCACTCGATCTGGTTGCATTCCCAGCAGCGGAACGTCATGTGCATGGAATAGACAAGCACTTTGTCGCCTGAAGCCACCTGGGGGTTCGCTGCTGCGGTTTCCTCGCCGCTCTGCCCGGCCTTACGAAGAGCAGCTTCCTTACCGAGGAAGAAGCCAACGCTGATCAGCACAAAACCGAGCAGAAGGCTACGGATGATTTTTTCTGCTTTCATGGGACGAACTCCCAGCCTCTTTCAACCAGACTCCAAAAACACCAGGGCATTAGCGGACTCCCATCTCCGCCAGATTCTTCTCTAATTGATCCCGGGGCATGAAACCGGTGTGTCGGAACACTTCCTTTCCGTTCTTGTCGAAAAAAACAAGCAGCGGAATCGCCTGGACGCCATATCGGGCGGCAAGTATCTGCTCATTGCGGACATGAACGAACACGACGTTCAGTTTGCCGGCGTACTTCTTCTTGATGGCTTGCCGGATGGGTTCCATCATGTCACACGGCCGGCAACCTTTGGCCCCGAAGTTGACGAAGGTGGGCTTTCCGCTGGCGCGAGCCTTGTCCACAGGGTTATCTTTTGCCAGTTCCGCCTGCTGCTTGACCCAACCGGCGGACACCGCAATCGCCGAGCGCTGCCCGATGGTCTGGATATGGCGGTCCACGATCTCCTGCTTTTTCTGCTGAAGCAGGTGCTGCCGGATCTGGGGTTTGACCTGCTCCAGCGTCGCGTCGCCGACCATCTCGCGGTTCTTTTCATAGAACTCCGCGATCTCCCGGTCGCTGACCTGGGCATCCTCGACAAGTTTGCCGAAGTATGACTGGAGCAACGCTCGTTCGTCGCCGCTCGCGCCGCTTACGTGTCGCCGGGCCTCCAGCACCAAAATCTTCCGCGTGGCCATCTGCTCCAGAAGGGGAAAAGCGTTCTTGCGGAACTGCTCGCGAAGCTCCTGCGGCGCCTTGGTGACCTCCGCGTCGATGTCCTTCTGCGTTATTGCAGTGTCCTCGGCGCGGAGAAGCACACCGTCGGGCAGTTCTGCCAGCTTGGCGTGGACAAGGGCCGCCGAGGCCAGTTGGGGGTATTCCTTGCCCACCGTCGGGTCATCCGCGTCGCCCCGCACGGCAGGCAACGTCGCGGGAGACTTCGCAGCCGTGTCCGAGGCCGGTGATGAACTCGCGGGCGGCGGGGCCGCCTCGGCAATCGCCGTCGCGTTCTCAGAAGAGGCGGGGGGCGGCGTGCCGTGCTCCTGCCCGGTTTGAGGGGAGGGCGTTTCAGGCCGGGTCGCGTTCTGCGCCCGTCTCCCGCCCGTCTCCTTGACCACCAGGTAGACGACGCTGGCGGCGACAAACAGGAGCAGCGTGGCAGTGATGATGGTCTTGGGTTTCATGCGTGGCAACCTCCGGCAAGCATCTGTTTTCCCTTGGCCGCCACCTTTTCGACGGCGTCGTCGCTGACGGGCGACTTGCCTTTTTCAAGCCCCATCTCGGCGAGCTGCAGGTGCTCGAACTTGGTGAACCCGGCCTGCTCCAGGCAGTTCTTGGCGCAATCGAGCGGGCAGCCATCGATGGCGAGTATCTTGTTCGCGACCTCCGTGGTCTTCATGATGCCGGAAACCCGTCCGCCCACTCCCGCCAGGCAGAACATCTTGTCGACGCCTTCCTTCGCGAGCTTGCGCGCTGCCTGGTCGGCGATGGCTCCCACATCGGCCGCTCCCGAGCACGCGAAGATCAGCCTGGGCGTTGCATTACAAGCGCATTCGTTTGGCATGATATGTTTCCTTTCTATCTAAGAGCTTCCTTGATATCGTCGACCGACAGGACCTTTCCCGCCGACTTCACGTCGCCGTCCACGGCGAGCGCGGGCGTTATCATGACGCCGAACTTCATTATCTCGTTGATGTCCGTGACCTTCTCGATCTCGCACTCGATGCCGAGTTCCTTGGCCGCTGCTTCGGCGTTCTCTGTGAGTTTCTTGCATTTCGGGCAACCGGTGCCCAGGATTTGTATCTTCTTCATCTTGACCTCCTATCCGAAAATTGTCCCGTAGACCATCCCAGTGACCGTGGCCATGACGACTACGAGCGCCACGAACACCATGGTCTTTTTCGTTCCCATCACGCTGCGGATGACGAGCATGTTGGGCAAAGACAGCGCAGGGCCCGCTAAGAGCAACGCCAACGCCGGCCCCTTGCCCATCCCCGCGCCGATCAACCCTTGCAAGATCGGCACCTCGGTGAGTGTGGCGAAATACATGAATGCACCAGCCAGCGATGCGAAGAAATTGGCGAAAAGCGAGTTGCCGCCGACGGCCCCTGTCACCCATTCTGGTGGGATCACCCCCTCGTGCCCGGGACGCCCGAGCAGCAGGCCCGCCACAAGTACCCCGGCCAGAAGGAGCGGCATAATCTGCTTGGCGAAGCTCCATGACTGGGCGAACCATTCACCCCCTTCGCCCTGATCCGTGCTCGTCGCCCAGGAAAGCCCAACCACGGCGGCGGCGAACGCAATCATCGGCTCGTCATGGAAGATGAATGCCAGAATGGCGGTCGGAATAGCTGTCAGTGCGACCTTCAGCCATGCCACCTTGAGCCAGAACACCAGGATGAGTGCAATCGCCAAGGCAAAGACGCCCGTGATGATCCACTTGGCGGCGTGGACCGCGTGCCAGAGACCAGTGGCCCCGTCTGGCTTGCCCAGGTTGGCGAAGACGAGGACGCCGACCATGGCAGTGAAGAAAAGGGCGTTCTTCCAGAGCGGACGGGCCTCCTCCGATTCGGGCATGTCCGCCTGAGCGTTTGCCTTCTGTATCTCCTCCTTTCGGAAAATGAAGTGCATGGCAAGGCCGATGACAATCGAGAAGACGATGGCCCCAACCGCGCGAGCGATGCCAAGCTCCAGCCCCAAGACACGCGCGGTCAAGATGATTGCCAGCACGTTGATGGCAGGTCCCGAGTAGAGGAACGAGCAGGCCGGTCCCAACCCCGCGCCCATGCGGTAGATGCCCGCGAAGAGTGGCAGCACCGTGCAGGAGCAGACCGCAAGGATAGTCCCCGACACTGAGGCCACGCCGTAGGCGAGCACCTTGTTTGCCTTGGCTCCGAGGTACCTAATCACCGACGCCGGGCGCACGAAGACGGCGATGGCACCGGCGATGAAGAACGCGGGCACCAAGCACAGGAGCACGTGCTCCTGCGCGTACCAGCGCACGAGGTAGAGCGATTCCCAGACTGCGTTCTTCAGCCGCGCCCATCCCTGGAGATATTCCACTGGCAGGTAGAAGCAAGCGAGGAACGCAATCGCGAGGATCGCCAGCTTCTTCCATTCGTCTTTCCACTTCATTCGGTCACTGCCCTGCATCTATTTGGCGAAACCGCCAAGGATGACCCTAAAAGAGAGCGCTATCACTTTGCCAGCGCCGCCTGCTCCTTCGCCTTAGTCTTGAGGACCGATTCCACGCAGGAGAAGAAGTTGAGCACGCAAGGGCCGCGAAGAGTATAGAAGACCTGCGTGCCGCGCTTCTCGTCTGCGACGATGCCGGCGGTCTTGAGGACCGAGAGATGCTTGGAGATTGTGGAGATATCGTCACCGACCATTTCGGTCAACTCGCAGACGCACCGCTCGCCCTTGGAAAGCACATCCACCATGAACAGCCGTGTCGGATGCGACATAGCCTTGATGATCCGCGCCCGAGCCTCGTACTTCGCCTTGATCTTCGGGTCCATGGCTGGTCCTTTCTTCATTATCCTTTACTATTTTACCAAATCGCCAAGAGATGTCAACCATTTTGTTGAGAATATATCGGTAATCTGAGAAGCCGACACGTGGTCGCTATCGCACCCCAGCCCGACATTTCGAACTTCCGCCGGGCAAGTAAACAGCGATGCCGGGCGTCGGCGCGGGCGACAGCTGCCAAACCGCTGGTGCATCTGTCCGCCAATCACCAGTTGATGAATTTCTCACGCGATCGATCTGGATACCGCCTAAGGGAATGTTATAGTATGTAATCCGGTGAATCCGCTGCCCCGGCACAGGTATGGTGCGGGTGAGGCGGGGAACGTTGATACCTTCAGAAAAAGGAGGGTGAGTATGTTTTGTTTTCAGTGTCAGGAGACCGCCAAGAATACGGGTTGTACGGTCAAGGGCGTTTGCGGAAAGTCTGAGGAAACAGCCAACTTGCAGGACCTGTTGATCTACGTGCTGAAAGGAATCAGCATCTATGCCGAAAAGGCAAGGGAGCTTGAAATCTCCGACCGGCAGACCGGCAAGTTCGTGGCACAGGCGCTTTTTGCGACCATCACTAATGTCAATTGGGATAATGAGCGGTTCATCAGCATGGTCAGAGAGGCGTTGAAACGCCGGGAGGCACTCAAAGACAAGTTCACCGCCGCCTACAAAGAGAAACACGGGAAGGATTTTGACGAAGCGTTGCACGACGCGGCAACGTGGACATCCGATGCCCCCGCAGAGTTTCACGAAAGGGCGAAGACCGTTGGCATCCTCACAACCGAAGATGAAGATGTGCGTTCTCTGCGGGAGCTGCTGACCATCGGCCTGAAAGGCACTGCGGCCTATGCAGACCACGCGGCCATCCTCGGGCTCGAACAGGATGACATCTACGATTTCATTATGACCGCGCTGGTTTCCACCACCAGAGACCTCTCGGTGAATGAGATGATCGATCTGGTCCTGAAGTCCGGAGAAGTTGCAGTGAACACGATGGCTCTGCTGGACAAAGCAAACACCTCCGCCTACGGGCACCAGGAGATGTCCGAGGTGAACATCGGCGTTCGCAGTCGCCCCGGCATCCTGATAAGTGGGCACGACTTGAAAGACATGGAAGAACTCCTCACGCAGACCGAGGGGGCCGGCGTTGATGTCTATACTCACGGCGAGATGTTGCCCGCTAATTGCTACCCGGCGTTCAAGAAATACGAGCATTTCGTAGGCAATTACGGCGGCTCCTGGTGGCACCAGAACCAGGAATTCGAGTCCTTCAACGGGCCGATCCTGATGACCACGAACTGTCTGGTCCCACTCAAAAAGAATAACACCTATCAGGACAGACTCTTTACCACGGGCATGACGGGATATCCAGATGCGAAACATATTCCTGACAGACCCCAGGGCGGAGCCAAGGATTTTTCTGAAATCATTGAACTGGCAAAAACGTGCGAGCCGCCCGTGGAAATCGAAACCGGCAAAATCACCGCCGGATTCGCACGTAACCAAGTCCTCGCCCTGGCGGACAAAGTAGTGGAGGCAGTGAAGTCCGGAGCCATCAAACGTTTCGTGGTCATGGCCGGATGCGACGGCAGGCACAAAACCAGAAATTACTACACGGAAATGGCTGAAAAACTGCCGAAGGACACGGTAATTCTCACGGCCGGCTGCGCCAAATACCGTTACAACAAACTCGATCTTGGGAATATCGGCGGTATCCCGCGGGTGCTCGATGCCGGGCAGTGTAACGACTGCTATTCACTTGCGGTGATTGCCTTGAAATTGAAGGAGGCCTTCGGGCTGGACGACATCAACGAACTCCCAATATCCTACGACATCGCCTGGTACGAGCAGAAGGCCGTGACGGTTCTGCTCGCACTTTTGCATCTGGGCGTCACGGGGATTCGGCTCGGGCCTACTCTCCCCGCGTTCCTGTCCCCGAACGTGGCCAAAGTCCTGGTGGATAAATTCGATATCAAGCCAATCGATACGGTTGATGCGGATATCGAGGCCATGATGGCCGGCAAATGATGCAGCGCCCATATAAAAATAGACAGTTCGTTGTCGGTAATGGCAGTGGCGCGTTCCGGTAAGGTCGGGCGATAAATGAGATACAGAGATGGCCGATACTCCGTTTGACCTTTTCGCAAAACAATACGATGAATGGTTTGATTCTTCCCAAGGCGGCCTGATTTTCGCGCAAGAAGTGGCCTGCTTGCGAGAAATTATCGGCAGCGTCGAAGGCCGATGGGTCGAAGTCGGCGTGGGGACAGGCCGGTTCGCCCGAGCGCTGTGCATCAACGAAGGCATTGATCCTTCCAAGGCCGTGCTCGAGATAGCGGCGGGGCGCGGCATCCGGACGCAACTGGGCCGCGGCGAAGATTTGCCATACCCCGACGACAGCCTTGACGGTGTGCTCATGGTGGTGACTATTTGCTTCCTCGCCGATCCGCTGAAGGCGCTCAAAGAATGCCGACGCGTCCTGCAAGATGACGGCCGCCTGATTCTCGGCCTTGTGCCTGCGGATAGTGCATGGGGAGAACTCTACGCTCGAAAAGCACGTGAAGGGCATCGATTCTATTCCGCCGCCAAGTTCTACACATGCGACCAAGTCGTCAAGCTCGCCGCAGATGCCGGCCTCACCTTTGACGGCGCGCGAAGCTGCCTGTTCACTCCGCCCGGTGAACCGATTGGGACCTCGTCAATACGTGCAGGAATAGTCACAGGCGCAGGATTCGTGGCGGCGAGGTTTGCGCGTCTGCGGCCGCAGTTAGTGTGATAAGCGCTCGCGGCGTCTTGGATGCTTGTTCGTGGAAACGGGAGAGAGCCTCAAGCCTCGAGCATAACTCGCCCATTTCCACCCATTTGCCAGCGCCACCTTCCCTGTGACTGTTCGATATGGTAAAGTTTACGCTCGCCAGTCGCGAAGGCGGTCGGCAGGTATTTTGGTGGGTCACATTACACGGAAGGATGAATAAGTTATGCCCCGATTTGTCAACCCGTTCGAGTTGCCGGGAAAATGGTATAAGGGGAACTTCCACGCGCACACCAGAACTTCCGACGGGGCCCTCTGGCCACAGGAGGTCGTGCAATGCTACCGAGAGCACGGGTTCGACATTATCGCCCTGACGGACCACGAGCACACCAACGACATTCGCGGCCTGTCGGATGACAAAACCCTGGTCATCAACGGGATGGAAGCGCACCCACCCTTCCCGGAACGAAGGGGCAACTATCATCTGGCCGTGCTGAACCTGCCACACAGCTTTCCCATCAGCCGCCGCAGCCAGCAAGACGTACAAAGCTGCCTCGACCAAGTGGCTCGGGTCGGCGGCCTGAGCATCCTTGCCCACCCGAGGGAGCTCTCGATGGATATCTCGGAGTTCGGCGGGCTCAAACATCTGCCGGGGAGCGAGGTCTGGACAGCGCTGAGCGAGGGGGACGGCAACTGCGGCAGCAGTGAGCGCGAGTGGGCCGAGGCGATGGAGCACGGTGTGTTCCTATCCGCCATCGGCTCGGACGACGTGCACTGGGCACCGCGCCACGGCTTGCGGGAAGCCTATGCCGGATGGCCCTGGCTGAAGATGCGGTCGCTGACTGTTGCTAACGTCTTGAAGGCGATTCGGACCGGCGCCTGCTATGCGTCCGCCGGCCCGACGATTCACGACTTCCGCGTCGCCGATGGCAAGGTGAAGCTCAGTTGCTCGATGGCCGCGTGGATAGACTTCAAGGCCGGCCCCGATCAGAGGCGTCGTCGCGTCGCCCCGGCCGGCAAAACTATCCGAAGTTTCAACATCGACGTGCCCGATTGGCCCTTCGTCCGCGCAGTCGTTACTGACGCCGCTGGCAAGCAGGCCTGGGCCAATCCGCTTCGTCTTTAGCAGGAAAACCGTCCGTAGAACCCCCGCAACGTCAGCCACCGCATTTTCTGGAGCGCCTCGTGGTCCGGCAGCGCGTCAGTTCGATGCCAGGGCCTTCCCGGCTCTGTCGATGACGGCCAGTATCTTCTTCTCCTGCGAATCGGTCAGCTCCGGCTCGTGGTCCGGGCCGTCGAGGATTTCCCGGACCTTCCGCCGCGCGCGCTCCTCGGCCGAGACCTTCCCCGAAGCCAGGAACGGCTGGACCATGTCGCGCGTCCAGAACGAGGGCTCCCATATCTCCTCGCGGTAGTGCCTGACCGTGTGCTCCCGGTCCATGAAGGGCTTCCCCGGGCCGACCGCGCGTATGACGTCCAGCGCCACGGTCTCGTCTGAGACCTCGCGCTGGCGCATCATGTGGCGCAATGCGCCGACGAGTTCGGCGTCGAGGACCATCTGGACGGGCGAGAACACCTCGTCCACTGACAGCAGTCCGCACGAGAACGTCGCCATGCCGTTGGCTATCAGCGTTGTCGTCGCTGTGAGTGCCTTCTGCATGCCGGCCTCTACGCCGGGCACTTTAGCGTCGGTGTGGCCCGAGTGAGGTGCAAAGCCCGCCCTGTAGCGCCTTGCCAGTTCACCCATCAGTACCTGTGACATGGCCGATTCGGGCCGGCCGTAGCAGTTCATCAGGGTGCGCAGGTCGGCGGGGTGTACGTCGCCACCGATGCTCAATTCTCGCTCGCCGAAAAGCGCGTTGGATATGATGTACCTGGCGAACGACTGCGCCAGCCAGACCGCCGCGGTCCCTGCCATGGTGATCGGGGCGGACACGCCGAGCGTCATCATGGCGCCGAGCGCCGCGCGCACGCCGCGCTCGTGGAAGAACATCAACTGGTCGCCCTCCTGCTTCGAGATGCGCAGGGGCGATATCATCAACAGGCACACCGAGCTGGCCTGCTGGATGTCGCACCCGAGCCACTCGGCCCTCATCTGGTGCAGCTCGTGGATGTACGGACACAGCCGCGTGTCCAGGCCCGATCCGCCGCTGGAGATGCCGCGCTTCCAGGCGAGCAGGCGCTCATACAGAGGCCCCAGTGCCCCGTGTTCCAGGATGGGTGATGTGGTCATGCCCACGCCGTCCACTGCCGGCAGCGCACGCGCGACCTTCACGTAGTCGGTCAGGTCCGCCATGTTCCACTCGCGGTACTCGTCCGTGAACGGGTCAAGGTAGTAACCTGCGTACACGCCAACCCCGGCGGAGATCCACGCTCCCGGCTTGGGCGGGACGACGTTTGCGAGGTAGCGCTCGACCACGTGCCGCTTGAAAACCACCCGGTTGGCATCGACGACGGTGCCTCCGGCCTCGGCGCAGACGTCGAGCAGCGCGGGCGTGTCTATCTGGAGCCCCACCGTTTCGAGGACATCCAGCGCGCCGTTGTGAAGCCTGTCGAACTCTTCGTCGGTGAGGACGTTCGCTCCGATGCCAACCAAACGCATTCGCTACCTCGCGGAGTGAGAGTCGGGTTAACGCTTTTCCGCCGTGTGTCCTGGAGGGTGAGGCGTCAGGCCGGACCCAGAGGAACTCGCGGTCGCCGCCGGCCCGCCCCGTGCCGCGAATTCCGCACTATCACCTCACCCGTTTTCGTAGCCTGTTTCGTACATGGCGACGATGTTTTCGGGCGGGCTGACAGCCTGGATGTTGTGGCAGGGCGCCATGATGTAGCCCCCGCCTTCGCCAAGGATGCGCAGGTTGTCGAGGACCTCCTGCTTCACCTCCTCGACAGTTCCGAACTCAAGGGTGTACTGATTGTCCATCGAACCGTGGAAGACCAGTTTGTCGCCGAAGTCGCGTTTCAGGCCCTCGCGGTCCATTCCCTTGCATCGCCATTGGACCGGGTTGAGCACGTCGATGCCAATCTCGATCATCTCAGGGATGATGCGCTTGCAGGCGCCGTCGTCGTGGTGGAACACATACGCCCCTGCGTCGTGAGCAAGGGCGATCATTCGTTTCATTCGCGGCAGGAGGAATTCGCGTATCTGCTCCGGTGAGAACATCAGCGAGTCCTGCGCCCCCATGTCCTCGGCGATGTAGGTGATTATCACCTTGCCCGGGATTGCTTCGTAGGTCCGGCGGGTGTCTTCGTATGCGAGGTCAAAAAGCTTGTCCAGGCAGTAATGAACCATCTCGGGGTTCAATACCAGGTCCATAAACGCCTGCTCCTGCCCGCGGAGCATTTTGTATAGGAGGAACGGCTCGGAGCCGCCGGCGCGGATCGGGCGCTGCTCGCCCCCGGCCACCGCTTCCGGAAGGTGGTCGTAGCTCCACCAATCGGGGTTTGGCCAGGTGTAGTTCGCTTCGATTTGTTCTACTGTGCTGTATTGAGCGAGCGGGTTATAGGTTACCTCGCCGTAATGTCCGCCCTCGTATTCGACCACTTTCTGCCGAATACCGTATATGTCACCTTCGCCGTTGGGGTTTGGCGGGCCGACGTATCCGCTGCCGACGCACAGTGGTTGGTCGATGTGCAGCTGCTCGCAGACCTGCCGATGCGTTTCGAGCCCCAGGTAGATGCGGAGTTTCTCCCACGCTTCCTCTGTCGCCCAGATGTCCATCGGTGTGCGGTCGGGCTTTTCACGGTTTAGCACTGCGAGCCAGCGTTCACGTGCCGTCATCATTGCGGTTTCTCCGCGCATCAAGGTAATTTTGGAGCATCAATTGTGCGGCGAGTGAATCGACCCGCTTCCTCCGCTTCTTTCGGGACAGGTCGCCGCTGAGCATGGCCCGTTCGGCCTGGACGCTGGTGAGTCGTTCGTCCCAGGTAGTAACCTTCACGGGGACGGCCTGGCGCAGCTTTTCGGCGAACTCTATCACCCGCCTGGTCATCTCAGTTTCGCCGCCGTCCATGTGTTTTGGCAGGCCGACGACGATTTCAGTCGCTTTGCGCGACTGCGCCTCCTTTGCGATTTGGCGGATGCAGGCTTCTTCCTCGCCGGTAATGACGGGGCCGGCGAACGCTACGGTGGCGCTCTCGCCAGTGAAAGCGATGCCCATTCGCCTGAGTCCGAAATCTACGCCGAGCACAGCCATGCGTCTCTCAAAGGTATTCGTCCAGGTCGAGCCGTTCCATTTTTTCCACCAGCGCCTTGACGTCGTTGGCCCGTTCCTTCGGACAAACGAGAGTGGCGTCTTTTGTGTGGACGATGATGGCATCCTTCATCCCCACGGTCGCCACCAGGTGTTTCTCGTCCGTCGAAACGATGGAACCCTCGGTGTCCATCATCAGTGTTTTGCCGACGGAGGTGTTGCCGGATTTATCCTGCCGATAGTGCCGCTCCAGGGCGGTCCAGGAGCCGACGTCGTCCCAGTCGAACTCCGCCTCGACCACCGCCACGTCTTCCGCTTTCTCCATCACTGCGTAGTCGATTGAAATCTTGTCCAGATTTTCGTACTCCCGTCGTATGACGGTTGCGGCGCGGCGCGTGCCAAGTGCGGCTCGGATGCGCTCAGCCGCGGCGTGAATTTTTGGAGCGTGGTTCCCTAATTCCTCGAGAATTGTGTCCGCCCGCCAGACGAAGTTGCCGCTGTTCCAGTAATACTCCCCCGACCGCACCATTTGTTTTGCGGTCCTGAGGTCGGGTTTTTCGGTGAAACGAGCAACGTCGAACACTTTCGGCCCTTTGGTTCCCGTGATGCGGCGTCCCCGATGAATGTACCCGAACCGCGTTTCCGGCGCCGTGGGCTTGATGCCGAACGTGACCAGCCTTCCAGTCCTGGCAACGCGCTCCGCCGCCCGCACCGCCTGCCTGAACTTGCCCGCCTGCTTGACCCGGCTATCGCCCGGCATGCACAGCATCACCCCGTCAGGGTCGCGCTGGTGCACGGTGACCGCCGCCAGGGCCACGCACGCCGCCGAATCGCGCCCCATCGGCTCAGCCACAATATTCTTGGACGGGACCTCGGGCAGGGCCCGGCGGATCCCCGCGGCCTGCAACTGCGAGGTCACGCACAATATGCGCTCAGGCGGCACCATCGGCGCCATCCGTTCGACCACCTGCGCCAGCATGGTCTTCTTCCCAACTATTGGCAGGAGGTATTTTGGGGGGCTTCTTCTGCTCAGCGGCCAGAACCGGGTCCCTGCACCGCCAACCATCAGGACGGCGTGGAGCAT
>JAUWIN010000122.1 GCA_030605345.1 Candidatus Brocadiia bacterium | reverse complement strand
TTCCTCCGCACTCATTCGGGGTGCTCCTTTCATGGGGGGAAACGAATTCCGGCACGGCACGGAAGATGTCAGGTGGGCATTATAGCGGGACGCGTGGAATGTGGACAGGGAAATCACGTTCCGCGTTAGCACGTCGTCCACATCGACCTGGGTGGGTTCCGGCTCGGGCGTGAGCAGCGCAGCATCACCGGCGAGGTCGCGGTCGATGGTTGCCGCAGCCAGTTTGCCGTCCGCAATGGCGCTGATGACGTCCATCCTCCTGCGGTTCGAGCCATCTGGCCCGGGTCCGGCGCAGTCTCCGCCGGCATACACCCACGGCACATTCGTCCGGCAGGTGTCGGGGTCGGTCTTGATGAAGCCTTTTTCTGTTTCGACAGGACTGTCGCTCAACTCGACCTGCTGGCTCAGGGCAAAGATAACCCTGTCGAGCCGGAGGACGAATTCGGCCCCTTCGACTGTTTCAGGCCGGCGGCGACCGGAGGGGTCTGTTTCACCCAAGACGTGGTTGATCATTCTCACGCCCTCGACCTTCCCCCCGCCGACGAGGACTTCTGTCGGGGCGACGAGATACATCACCTTCACCCCTTCTTGCTCCGCCTCGTCCACTTCCTCCGGCGTGGCGGGCATCTCGGCCCTGGTGCGGCGGTAGAGGATATAGACCTCGTCTGCGCCCAGCCGCACGGCGCTCCGCGCGGCATCGACCGCGGTGAACCCGCCACCGATGACGCCCACTCGGGCTCCCTCGACCGCGAGGTTTTCGTCCAAGGGGCGGCGCAGGAAGTCCACCGCTCTCTCGCAGCCGTCTGCGTCTTCGCCGGGGATGCCCGGCTTGACGCCGGCCGTCGCCCCCAGCCCCAGGAACACGGCCGAGTAACCTTCGTCCTTGAGCGAGTTGAGCGTTACGTCTCTCCCCAGCGTAGTGTTCGTCCGGATTTCTACACCGAGTGCGCGAATCGATTCGATTTCTGCATCGAGCTCTTCTTTCCCCATCCGGAATTGAGGTATGAGCGCGCGCAGGGCACCGCCGGGCTCGGATTGTTTTTCAAGCACCGTGACCTTGTATCCCGCTCGCGCCAGGTCATACGCGGCCGAAAGGCCGGCGGGGCCGGCGCCCACGACGGCGACGCGCTCCGGGCGCGGCTCGGTCGTCTCGACCTGCGGGACCCAGCCGTGTTCGCGGGCGTAGCGCATCACAAAATCCTTGATGTCGCGAATTCGAAGCGGCTCGTCTTTGAATGCCCGGATGCACGCTTCCTCGCACGGGTGGTCGCAAATCTTTCCGCAGATGGACTGGAACGGATTTTTCGAGGTGACAAGGCGATACGCCACCTCGAATTGTTCTTCGGCGACCGCCCGCACGTAGCCCTGCACGGGCACGTGCACCGGGCAGGCGTAGACGCACGGCGCCGAAAGGTCGGGGTCCTTGACCTCTGCGTGACCTTCGAAAATAGTCAGTTCGGGCGCGGTCTTGAGCTCGCGCACCACGATGTCGCGCATGTCGCGGAACGTCTTGTATCCGTGTTCGTTCATATATTGCTTTACGCTGCGGATAAACTCGTGCATGAAGCCGAACCCGCGGGTGAGCGTCGCGGTGCAGAGGCCGACGAGGTCGGCGCCGCACATCGCCATCTCGACGGCGTGGCGCCAGGTCGTCACACCGCCGGTTGCGAACATAGCCGGCTCCGGGCCGATTGCCATCCGAATCTCGTAGGCGTCGCGCCTGGCAAGCGGCAGCACCCACGGCCCTGACATACAGGACAGCCCGATTTCCTTCTGAAGCATGTTGGTGGACGCCCCCGGCTGGGCGAGGTCCAGGGGCACGATAGCCAGACGGTTGGCGTGGGAGCCGACGCAATCGGCGCCCGCATCAACCGCCGCCTTGCTGACGGGGCCGATGACACCGCCCTCGGGACAGAGCTTGCCGAAGACCGGCGCGGAGGTTTCGGCCTTGACGGCGCGGACAATTTCGGCGACGGCGGACGGATTGCGGCCGAGCGAGGCACCGGTCCTGGGGCCGCCCTCGTCTCCCCTGCCACTCATCTCCAGGTTGAAGGACATGTTGGGGCAGCCGAAGTTCAGTTCGTTGATATGTGCTCCGGCATCCTCGCACTGTTTCGCCATCCTGACCCAGCCCTCTGTATCCTCGCCGGCGTAGGTGATGTTGGAGAAGAGGACGAGGTCTGGCGTTTCTTTTCGCCCCTGTTCGATGAGTTGGAGGAGTTCGTCCAGCGTCAGGCGTTTCTCGGCAGTGAAGGCGAGGTATCCCTCGTCACGGTAGTAACCGTAACGGGGCCTGCGGTTGATGTATGGGAGCGGGTGGATGGTGAGTTTGAGACTGGCGCCGCCCCAGTCGTTTTCACGGATGCTGCGCAACTGCTCGATGCTCATGGTGGTCGGCCCGGACGACACGAAGAAAGGGTTGCGGAACCGGACGCCGGCCACTTCGACGGGCATTTCAAATTCTGCGTTCGCTTTTGCCAATTAGACCGGTCCTTTCGTATGGGCTGAAGTTATTGCGGCTTTCCGAGTGCGCCCTGCCGATTCTTCATAGCAGTTTTTTGTAGTCGGCGGCTCGCTTCTTGTATTCACCCAGCCGGTACCTAATCTGACTGCGGCGGTTCGTTGTCATCCACAATTCTTCGAACCGGGCGCGCTGGTCCTGCCATTTCTGAAGCAGGTCGCGCACAGTTTTTTTGAGCGGCGGGGGCAGCTTTTTTCTGCCGTCGTCGCGGAGTTCTTTAATCTTCTGGGACGCCTCGATCTTCTTCTCGACGAAGCTCAACTGCTCGAGCCCGAAGAGGACTTCGTCCAGTATGTCGTAGTGCTCGGGGCACGTCTCGGCAAGTTGTCGGACGAATTCACGCGCCTTCCGGACACGCGCCCGCATGTTTTTGATTGCGGTCGGGTTGACAGTTTTGAGCAGTCCCACAAATGGGAACTTATCCCAGTAGAGCACAAACGGATAAAACCACTTCGCAATGCGCGGTGCTGTGGTGATGCGGTTGAGCTCGCTGTAGAGTTTTCCGAATTTGCCGGAACCGTCGCCGAACCACGCCCAGGCAAAGCGCCGGTCGAAGTCGGCGCGGCGGGTGCCTGTGTTCGGCGTCCAGCTTTGTTCGGCGCCCCAGGCGTATCCGTGGTAACTTGCGGAGGGCATTTGAGGGTGGCCGCCGTCGCCCCAATCGGTGTTAAGCAGTCCGGTGGCGCCGGTCTTCTGGCCCATGACGGCGCGTTCTGTGATGTTGGCGCAGGCGTTTCTTACGTCCGCGAAGATGCGGCTCCACGAACTGACGCCGGGGCAGGGCCAGTGTTCGAGTCCCGCTTCTTTCAGCCGCCACATACTGCTCAGGTCGGCGCCAGCGTCATATCCCCAGTGGAGCACGATGATGTCCTTGGGGATGTCGGGGATACATTCGGGATGTTCCATCACGATGTCGGCCCAGATCATCATTCGCTTGCCGTATTTGTGGGCGAGGTTGTTAATCTTTTTGATGTGGCTGAGGTAGAGGCGGCCGATGCCCATGCGTTTGGCACGAGCGGCGCTTCGGCCCGTCCCCAACTCGGAGGTCTCGTCGCACGACGCGTTGAAGAGTTTCGAACTGTAGGCGGGCAGACATTCGGAGTACATGTCGTCCAGGAGTTTATACGTGCGCCGGTCGCCCGGACAGAACGTCCAGGGTTTTTCCTTCAGTTCGGCGAGGTGGTTGTATTTAGGTAAGGAGAGCATGTGAGCCTGGTGGCCGAACGACTGCAGGTTGGCCTGGAGATCGACGAAGTGGTGCTTGCAAAAATCGTCTATCTCAATTATGTCTTCGGCGGTCATAGGGCTGCAATTCCTGCCAATCTCCGGATGCCTGCGGAAGGCGAAGGTGTGTTCGGTGTAGAGCTGGAACACGTTGATTTTCATCGAGGCGAGCCGCTCGATGAGGTCCAACAGCGTTTCCACCATCGGGACCTTGCACCTGGAGATGTCCAGCATCACGCCGCGGTGAACGTAGGTCGGCCAGTCGGTGATACTGACGCACGGGATGCTGCCGCTGTTGGTGATGCGTTGGCGCAGTGTTTGCGCCGCGTAGTACAGGCCCTGCGGCGAGGGCGCTGCTGCGACGACTTCGTTCCTGGTCACCTTCAGAACATAGGCCTGGGGGCGGACGTTCGCCGGCGCTTTATTCAGCTGTTTCGCCATTTGCCTGAGCGGCGGATACAGTTTTTCGTCGCGGCCGGTCTTGAGGAAAAGGACTCGGCGGCCCCCCCGAGGCGGGGCGCGTTTACCCAACGGCACCCATTAGAGCCCCGCGGGCCCCGGACCCTCCGCCGCGCCCCCGCCCGCCCGCGCGGCGGTG
>JAUWIN010000090.1 GCA_030605345.1 Candidatus Brocadiia bacterium | reverse complement strand
GGGCGAGTTGCGCCACTTGGGGCTGGACGTGCTCCGGCCCCGAGCCGGCGGCGAAGCCCGCGGCGCCGCTGAGCCTGGCGGCGACGGCGGGGCCGAACCCGTCGTCGCCGCGGAGCGGGTTGCCCACGCAGACCACCGCCAGACGCTTCCCGCAAAGTTCCGCCAGTTCGCCCGCGAGGTCATTCATTTCTTTGCCCGGCCGGGGAATAGTTCCGGTAACGGGAGCATATCCTACCGAAGCCGGGTGGCGGCGGCAACCCGGAACTTTTTCGGCTTTTCCTGGTTAACATTTCCACGAACCTTCCGATACTGCGATGCGGTAAGGGAGAGGTTGCCGGGTCGTGGGCCGTGCTTATGGAGATACCGAGCATGGGCTACGCGATTTTCCCAAAGCTCAAAAACTATAACGACCGTAGGGCACCGAAGTGGCCTCGCGCCGCGCCGAGTTTCCACAGCGGGACCGGGAGCGACAAGGGGGCGAAACGCTCTAATCAACAGGCGCCGCGAAACCTCCTGATTGCGCCGGGGCAAACCCATTGTGCCCCGCCGAGTGGGTGGAGCGCCCGTAAGCTTATCGGGAGCAACCGATGAAGGTCAGGTCCAAACTGATGCTCAGTGTACTCGGAATGGGGCTGCTTTTTCTGGCGGGCTCATATATCTGCACTCAGCTGGGTCGGGCGCGGCTGCGGCAGATCGTCGTCCGCGCTACCGCAAGAGAATCGGCTCTCCTGATGGACACCATAACCGCCGGTCTGGAGACCTACATCCGGCACCTCAAGCTGCTTGCGGCCGACCTCGACGTTAACGAGGCACTGGTGGAGTCCAACCGTAGATTCAGGAACTTGCAGGACGTACACGCTCACGTCGAAGAGATAGACCGGAAATGGGTCGCTGCGCCCGACGATGAACCGTTGCCCCTGGCGAGAGAGCTCTTAGCCAACCGGCTGTCGAGAGAACTGGGGCGGAAACTCGAGGCAGGCGAGCACGGCGAGATCTTCGCAACCAATGAATACGGTGCCACCGCCGCCATGACGGTGGTGACCACGGATTACTTCCAAGCTGACGAGGTCTGGTGGCAAGAAGCGAAAAGCGCCGGTACGTTCGTCGGCGAAGTCCAGTTCGACGACAGCGCCAAACTCGTAGGGTTCCCCCTCGCGGTCAGTGTTCAGGATGACGAGGGCCGGTTCCTCGGTGTCCTGAAGGCGCTGCTCCTTCCGAAAGCTCTGTTGGCGCCGCTCCGCGGGACACACGGGTTCCCCCGGCGCGAGCAGGCCCACTTGACCCTGCTAGGGCCTGAAGGAAACGAGATCTACACCAACAATAAAGGGAAGGCCAAGACCGAGGAGGCGGCCAAGCGAGGCCTTCCAGCTTGGGACGATATGAACCCGGTACCTGGCTGCGCCGGGCGGGTCAGGAGAGCTTTCCGCCCAGATTGCACTCGGTTGTATGTGGCCGTGCGCCCCACACGGCATCCTGCCAAGCACGAAGGGAAGGAGGCATGGACTCTTGTGGCGACGCGGGACATGAGCGAGCTCCTCGCCCCGGTTGAGAGGGTGCAAAACTCGCTGTTGCTGATGTCCGTTGGCGTGACCACACTGGCCCTCTTCCTCGGCCTCGCCCTCTCCACGGGCCTCTCCCGTTGCATCTCCCGGCTGCGCAAGGTGGCCGGAGAGGTGGGCCGCGGGAATTTGCGCGCTCGCGCAGAACCCGGCTCAAACGACGAGTTGGGGGCCCTCGCTTCGACGTTCAACCAAATGGCGGCCCAACTGTCGGAATCCCACGCTTCGCTGGAGCGGAAGGTGGCCGAACGCACGACAGAGCTGACGGCGGAAATCGCCAAGCGCGAAGAGGCGCAAAAAGTACTGGCAAAAAGCGAAGCAGAATATCGCACCCTGACTAACGACGTGCTCGACACCTCATCCGTCGGCGTCTTTATCCTTAGCCCCGAGTTCGAGGTCGTGTGGGTGAATCAGGCCTTGGAACGCTACTTCGGGCTGCGAAGAGAAGAAATTATCGGGAAGGACAAACGACAACTCATCCGGGAACGAATCAAGTACACGTTTGAGGACCCCGAGCGGTTCGCCCAAAAGGTATTCGCAACCTACGACAACAACACTTACAGCGAAGACTTCGAGTGCCACGTCCTCCCAGCCGAAGGGCGCAAGGAACGGTGGCTCGAACACTGGAGCCAGCCCATCACCTCAGGGCTCTACGCCGGCGGTCGGGTCGAACACTACTCCGACGTCACCGACCGCAAACAAGCCGCGGCGGAACTGCAACGTCATGCTGAGGAACTGGAGCTGCTGAACCCGAAGCTCGAGCAATCGAACCGCGACCTGCAGGAATTCACCTACGCCGCTTCACACGACCTCCAGGAGCCGCTGCGGAAGGTGCATGCTTTCGCACAGTTCCTGGTGGAAGATTGCGGCGACGACATCTCCGAGGAAGGCAGGGACTACCTCCAGCGGATGCAGAGCGCGACTGTGCGTATGAAAGACTTGATCCATCACCTGCTCCAACTCTCGCGCGTGGACACACGGGGAGCCGAACTCATCCCTGTTGACCCGGCCAAAATCCTGGGCGAGGTGACTGATACACTCAGCGAGGCACTGCGGGAGACCGAGGCCGAGGTGGAGATACAGCCCGACCTGCCGCCGGTGATGGCTGATGCGATACAACTCCGGCAGGTCTTCCAGAACCTCATCGACAACGCGCTGAAGTTTCGCTCTCCCGACCGCAAGCCAAAACTGCACATCGCCGCACAGGCGGAGAACAAGCACGTAGTCTTCTCAGTGGCCGATAACGGCATCGGCATAGAGGAGCGATTCCTCGAAAAGATTTTCGGCGTGTTCGAGCGCCTGCACGTCCGAGACGCCTACGAGGGCAGCGGGGTGGGGCTGGCGCTGTGCAGGAAAATAGTTCAACGGCACGGAGGCAGAATCTGGGCAGAGTCAGAACCGGGAAGGGGGAGCACGTTTTATTTCACGCTCCGACCTGCACCCACGGAGCGAGGAGAGCTGTCATGAGGGAGACTGAACCACACAGGGGGATGCCCGTGTTGCTGGTCGAAGATGACCCGGACGATGTCGAGATTACAAAACGCGCATTCAGCAAGGGCAAGATTGCCAACCCGCTGTTCGTAGTGCGCGACGGAGAAGAGGCGATTCAGTTCCTGAAACACACCGGACGTTACGCCGAAGTCGAGACAGACACAGACACCGCGCCCAGGCCGGGCCTGATTCTTCTCGACCTCAATCTTCCGCGGCTGGACGGCCGGGAGGTGCTGAAGCTAATCAAAACCGACCCCACAGTGAAGAGGATACCGGTCGTAATTCTCACCACTTCGGACGAACAGACCGACGTCCTCAGGTGCTACGACGACGGCGCCAATACCTACATGACCAAGCCGGTCGAATTCGACAGGTTTATTCAGACAGTCATCGCCATCGGCAGGTACTGGCTGTATTTCGCGGAGATACCTGAGAACGGGGGCGGGTCGTGAGCAACATCGAGCACATCCGTCTGCTTCTGGTGGAGGACGACGACGAGGACGCCGACATCTTCCATCGTTACATCGATCACGTCAGACATCATTCGGTCGTGACGGTCCGAGCGAGGGAAGCAGACGAGGCCCGGCTGCTCCTGGGCGAAAGTCAGTTTGACCTTATCTTCCTCGACTTGAACGTGCGCGGGCACTGCTGGGGGCTGGAACTCCTGAAGGAGATTCAGGCCAAAGACACAGCCCCTCCCGTCATCATGGTCACAGGTTCCGGCGACGAGGAAAAAGCGGCGGAGTCGATGCGGTTAGGTGCCGCGGACTACCTGATAAAAGACCGCCTCTCGTCCGAGCTGCTTGACCGGACCATCCGAACGGCGCGCGAAAACTACGCACTCCAGCGCCAGCGCAAGCGAATGATGGCGAGACTGGCCGAACTCAGCGTTACGGACGAACTCACCTCAGTCGCCAATCGCCGCCACCTGATGGTCAAACTCCAGGAAGAGCTCATCCGCTCCAACCGCACCGGGCACTTGTTCGCCTTCCTGCTACTGGACCTCGACCACTTCAAGGAGGTGAACGACCACCACGGCCACCAGGCGGGAGACAAGGTCTTGAGGGACTGCGCCGGCGCCATCGCCAGGAACCTTCGCAGCACCGATTTCATCGCCCGATACGGCGGCGATGAATTCTGCATCCTGATCCCGAACACGTCCCTCCTCGGCGCTGAGAAGGCCGCGGAAAAAGTCGGAGAAACCGTCGAGCTGCTGCCTGACCCAATCCCGACCGTCAGCATAGGCGTTGCATTCTGGCACCCGGGGGTCTCGCAGGACGGCATGCTTCGGCAGGCCGACCAAGCCCTGTATGAAGCGAAGCAGAAGGGGGGCAATCAGGTAATCGTGCGTGAACGCTCGCCGGTTAAGCAGATGGGGATTGAGGACATCGGCGACCTGTGAAGAGGAGCTGGCCGATACCGCGCCTCTTCTATGTCTCTGGGGGCAGTTTGTTGTTGGTCAAGTCGCTCTTTTCCACCCGTGCACCCACGCAATCTGTCGGTATGCGGTGAGGCGGTCGCGGACCTCTCGGAACCCTGCCTCTCTAAGCATTTGCGCAATATCTTCAGGGCGATGGTAATCCTCGTGCCACAGCGTCTGCGCGAGACTGTCTCGAGGAAAATCGACCACGAGGATTTTCCCTCCGGGTCGGAGGATTCGGTGAGCTTCCCGCAGGATCGCCTTGGGATGGTGCATCTCGTGTAGCGCCCACATGGACACGATGGCATCTACGGAGTCATCCGCAGCGAAATCGATGTGCGTCGCGTCCCGTCCAATACAGCGAAACCGAACGCCAGCGTGCGTATGCCGTTTCTTTGGGAAGTTGTCTGAAGCGAGGTCCACCCCGATGACCTTCTGCCGGTAGGTTTCTGCTAAATACTGCACCAGCTCGCATGAACCGCAGCCCAGGTCCAGCACGGTGCCGGCCAAACGCAGTTCCCGCCCGACCCGCTCGTGCAGTCCGGGCTTGATGCGCTCATAGAAGTTGTCCGGGAGCTTGCGCCTGGGCATCGTATGCCTTCCGGCATAGAGGGGAATCATGACAACGGGCACGTTCCGGTTGGGCAGCTCGAGCTTGATGAGGAGTTGCCTGATTTGGCCGCGAAGGTGGACAACGCTTTCTCCGTGTCGTGCGAGCCGCACTTCTCACAGACATGAGCCTGCCGGGTGTTGTGCTTCTCCAGGAACGACGTTACGTGTCCACACTCTTTGCATTTGTACTCGAAAATCGGCATTGTGATACTCCTGTGCTGAGTCTCCGAAAAGGTTTCGCGGGACCAACACTACTCGGCTTCTTTTTGGCCTTCTTCCTTGCTTTCGGCCTCGCGCTTGAGCAGCTGGGACCAGGCGTGTTCGATCTGCTCCTGGTGCCACTGGATGACGCCTTCCTTGTCCTCCGCAAGGAGGTGCTTGAACCTACCCTGGAGTTTGAACCACTCCTCGACGGGCACGACTTCCTTGGGCTTGTAGTTGACCTTCCACCTGCCGTTTTCGACCTCGAACAGGGGCCAGTAGCGGGTCTCGACGCCGACCCTGGCGACTTCGATGGAGTCCTCCGGCTTGTGGCGCCAGCCGCGATAACACGGCTGCATGATGTTGATGAACGCAGGGCCGTCGATATCGAGGGCTTTCCCCACCTTTTTCATGAAGTCCATGTGGTTCGAGACGGACGCCTGGGCGACATAGGGGATGTTGTGGGCGACCATGCAGGCGGTGAGGTCTTTGCGGGCCTGCTGCTTGCCGCGGATGACCGAGCCGGCGGGGCTGGTGTTGGTGGCGGCGCCGCGCGGGGTGACGCTGGACCGCTGGATGCCGGTGTTCATGTAGGCGTTGTTGTCGTAGCAGATGTAGAGCATGTTGTGGCCGCGCTCGAGGGCGCCGGAGAGCGCCTGGAACCCGATGTCGTATGTTCCGCCGTCACCGCCGAAAGCGATGAAGTTCATTTTTTTGTCTTCCGGGATTCTGCCGCGGCGTTTGAGGGCGCGGTAGGCCGCCTCCACGCCGCTGATTGTGGAAGCGGAGTTCTCGAAGGCGCAGTGGACGTAGGGCACCTTCCACGCGGTGTAGGGATAGATAGTGGTGGCGACCTCCATGCAGCCGGTGGCAAAGCCGATGACGGTGTTCGGCCCGGCGACGTGCAGGGTCTGGCGCAGGATGGCGGGGGCGGCACAGCCGCCGCAAGACCTGTGCCCAGCTGCGAGTAATTCGGGGTTTTTCGACATTTTCTTGAGACTTACTGCCATCGGTTTCTCCTGTTTACTCTCTCAGTCCGATATATCTGTACAGTTCACCGGTGTCGCCTGACTTTTTGATTCTGACGAGTTCGGCGAATATGCTCTCGATTTCCGTTGCGTTGATGTCGCGGCCGCCGAGGCCATAGACATAGTTGACCAGTTGCGGACATCCGCCGTTGACGAATGAGCGGACTTCGTTGAACAGCGGCCCGCCCCGCAGGCCGAACGATATCGAGCGGTCCATCACGGCGACGGTGCCGACGGCGTTGACGATTTCGGCGATCTCATCGCCGGGGAACGGGCGGAACATCCTGAGTTTGAGCACGCCAGCCTTGATACCCTTCTCGCGGGCTTGGTCGGCGGCGACTTTCGCCGTGCCGCAGGTCGAGCCGAGGGCGATAATTGCCACGTCGGCGTCGTCGAGTTTGTATTTCTCGAAGATGCCGTAGTTGCGGCCGGTCAGCTCGCCGTATTCACGGCCGACGTCGGCGACTGCGTGCCGGGCGTTCTCCATCGCTGCGACCTCCTGCCGCTTGCACTCGAAGTAATAGTCGGTCAGGTGCAGCGGGCCGATGGAGATGGGGTTATCGGTGTCGAGCAGGCTGAATGCGGGGTGGTATTCACCGACGAATTTCTGCGCCGCTTCCGGCCCGAGCAGTTCGACCGGCTCCATGGTGTGGCTGAGGATAAAGCCGTCGAGGCAGACCATCACCGGCAGGAGCACGTCCTCCCGCTCTCCGATGCGGAAGGCCTGGATGGTGTTGTCATAGACCTCCTGCGCGTTTTCGCTGAAGATTTGAATCCAGCCGGCGTCGCGGAGCGCCATTGAATCGCTGTGGTCGCAGTGGATGTTGATTGGGCCGCTGAGCGCTCGGTTGACCACGGGCATTACGACGGGCAGGCGGGTGGAGGCGGTGATGTAGCATATCTCCGACATCAGGGCCAGGCCCTGCGACGATGTTGCCGTAGCCGTACGCGCCCCTGCCGCGGCGGAGCCGAAGCAGGCGCTCTGGGCGCTGTGCTCCGATTCGACGGGGATCAGTTCGGTTTCGACCACCCCGTCGTTGGCGTATGCCGAAAACTTATGCATCAGTTCGGTTTGTGGTGTGATGGGGAACACTGCGACGACGTCGGGGTTGACGTCTTTCAGCGCCTCGGCCCCTGCGTCGTTCCCGGTAAGTCCGACCAATTCAGCCATGTTTGCTCTCCTGCAAGCGCGATTTGACTCTTCCTGTCAGGCAAATGTTAATTGTTTGTGTTTTGGATTAGCGCCCTTCTTGATGCGGAGTTGTTTTTCGAGTTGTTCGAACGTTTCATCATCGCAATTTGCCAAAAGGGCGGCGAGGTCTTGGCGTGTCTTCAGGCAGCGGAACACCTTGGACGGCGAGAAATAGACCAGCACCTTCTTGTTATGCTCCAGCAGGTTGATGATGTTGTTCAGTGTGCCCTTGCTTCTGCTATCCCACATGACGAATCCGTATGTGGCTTCCTCGCACATCTTTTCGTCCTTGAGTGCGTAGTATTGGAAATCCTTTCGGGTCTTGGCCTTGGGGTTGACGTGCCTGATCTCCCAATGGCCGATGTTGTTCCGACATGCAGCCCCTGTGCAGAAAACGGTCACGTTGGCATAGCCTTTCTCGGCGAGGTAGCTCTGCATCGACTTGTCTGCTCCGTTCGCGTCCCCTACGAGAAAGGTGAAACCGTTGACGATGATGTTATCGGTCTGCTCCCTGATTGCCTGATTCAACCTGGTGAATCGTCTCGAGCCGCTGAAGAAAACCCTGGTCATCGAAGACGCCTCGTCCTGGTCAGCGTCAGTGCATACACAGCTTCTGCTTTGCCGCTTTCGTAGAGCGCGTTGGTTACCGCGCTTAGCGTAGCGCCAGAGCGGTAAAGATCGTCAATCAACAACACTTTCCTGCCTGCAAGGTCAGGTTCGCTGGCGCGGTATGCATCCTCCAGCAACTTCAGGCGCTCCTTACGATCACGCACGTTCTTCAGTTCTGGTGTACGCTTGACCTTGACGACACAGTCGAGGCAAATGGGAATCCCGAGACGTGCCCCAACACCCTCAGTTACGGCCAACGGGGGATGGATTGGCCTGAACGCCTTTGCGGGTGGAACAGCCACCGCCAGGTCAACGGGAAGATCGCGGGAACCGACGAGGT
>JAUWIN010000140.1 GCA_030605345.1 Candidatus Brocadiia bacterium | reverse complement strand
CGCGGTCGCCCAGTCGGATTTTAATGGTCGCCTCGGAGCTGATCGTTCCGTCGTGCAGCCGTTCCGTGATGATGCGGAATCCGCAGCGGTGAAACAACTCTTTCCTGTGTCCAAAGGTTTTTCTCATAAGCAGTTCGAACGAGCCCTCAGCCCCTTCGTACTGGTATCCCTTGCTTTCGAGTTCGACCAGCTGCTCGGTCAGTTTCCTGACCTCCGGCGAATCCTTGTCCAACTCGGTCCGATGCTTCGAGGCCAACTGCATCACCGATGACCGGCCTGCCTGCTCCGAAATCAGCAGCCGGCGGTGGTTCCCCACCGACTCCGGCCGAACGTGCTCAAAGGAACTCGGCTCCTTCTGCACCGCGTCGATGTGCATCCCGCCCTTGTGGGCGAAGGCGCTCTGGCCGACGTACGGGAGATTCCAGGGATGTGCCAGATTCGCCATCTCGCTGACGTAGTGCGACAATTCCCGCAACTGCCGCAGCTTCCGTCTGCCGATGGCGTAGCGGTCAAGCTTCAACTCCAGTCCCGGAATAACCGAGCAGAGGTCCGCGTTCCCGCACCGTTCGCCGTAGCCGTTGACGGTGCCCTGGATGTGGCAGCAGCCATGCTCCACGGCAGTCAGCGAGGTCGCCACCGCCATTCCGGCGTCGTTGTGAGTATGGATCCCAAGCGGCAGCTCAAAACTCTCCGCGACCGCGTCGACGATTTCCGCCACCTCCGAGGGCAGGCAACCACCGTTGGTGTCGCAGAGCACCAAAATCTCCGCCCCGCCGTTCACAGCCGCCTTCAGTGTCTCGAGCGCATACTTCGCGTCGAGTTTGTACCCGTCGAAAAAGTGCTCAGCGTCATACACAGTCTCAAGGTCGTGGCGGGATGTAAATCGGCACGAGTCCTCAATCATCCTCAGGTTCTCTGCCTTGGACGTCTTGAGCACTCTGGAGACGTGAAGGACCGAACTCTTGCCGAAAATGGTCGCCACTGGCACTTCCGCCGCGAGCACCCCGCGCAGGCTGGTGCTGCTTTCTGCCTTTTCGTTAGGCCGCCGGGTGCTGCCGAAAGCGGCCAATTTCGCGTGTTTCAGCCGCAGCGAACTTGCTGCCTTGAAGAACTCAACATCCTTCTTGGTTGCACCGGGGAAGCCTCCCTCGATATAGTCGAAGCCCATCTCGTCGAGGCGCTGCGCCACCAGCAACTTATCCCCGGCCGAGAAAACCACGCCCTCCCCCTGCGCGCCGTCACGCAAGGTGCAATCGTAAATCGAAACGTGTTTCATCCAGTAAAAACTCCTTGCAGAACGGGCGCAAATCCATTAGCCAAGGACATACCGGACGATTCTAACCCCCACAAGCGCCAAGTTCAACTTTACTTACGCCAAGCCCAGCCGCCAAGGGTCTTGGCAGTGGCCTCGGAAAGTTTCCAATCGGCCTGTCTCCCCGGTGGCCGGCATGGGAGGGGGACGCCTGATTCACGCCCGGGCGCTGCCCACACCTTCCCTCCAGGCCGGATTCAGCCTTTTATCACCCCCATCGGCCGCATTCGGCAGACCCGCCGGGAGAGACCGGCGCGGTGGACGACATCCACCACGATGTTGACGTCCTTATAAGCACTAGGCTGCTCCTCGGCCAGGCTCGTCCGGCTGCGGGCCCGGGCGACTATGCCGTCTGCCGCGAGTTCGTCCTCAATGGAGCGCCCACTGGCCAAACGGATGGCGGCGCCGCGGCTCATCACCCGGCCGGCCCCGTGGCACGTAGTACCGAAAGTTTCCTCCATCGCCCGCTCGGTCCCCAGCCGCAGATAACTGGCCCTGCCCATATCTCCGGGGATGATGACCGGCTGCCCGAGGTCACGCCACTCGGCGGGGATGTCCGGGTGGCCGGGACCGAAGGCCCGTGTGGCGCCCTTCCGATGCACGCAGAGCTTCAGCCTGCGGCCTTCGACCTGATGCTCTTCTACCTTAGCGATGTTGTGAGCCACGTCGTAGACCAGTTCAAGGCCCAGCTCTTCGTCGGACATCCCGAAGTGCTGTGCGAATGCAGTTCGGACGTGGTGGGTCAGGATCTGCCGATTGGCCCAGGCGAAGTTCGCCGCTGACCGCATTGCACCCAGGTACCGCCCTCCCTCGGGCGAGTTGACCGGCGCGGCGGCGAGCAGCCGGTCGGGCAGCTGGAGGGCGTATTTCTTCATCGCCTTTTCCATCACCCTGAGCGAGTCGTCACAACCCTGGTGCCCGAGGCCGCGCGAGCCAGAGTGGATCATCACGGTGACCGAACCCATCTCGATGCCCAACCTGGCCGCCGCGTCCGGTTCATAGATTTCGTCCACCTTTTGGACTTCGACGAAGTGGTTCCCCGAGCCCAGCGTGCCGCATTGATCCCTCCCGCGATTGTAGGCCCGGTCGCCAACGGCCTGCGGGTCGGCGCCAGCCAGGCAACCCCCGGCCTCAGTGTGTTCCAGGTCCGCGGCGCGGCCGAAGCCGCGCTGAACCACGAACGCGGAGCCCCGTGCCATTATCTGGCTCTCTTCCGCTTTTGAGAACTTCACCTTCCCGCCCACGCCGACGCCGCAGGGGACGTGCTGGTAGATGGTGTCAACCAGCTTCCTGAGCGTAGGTTCGACGTCCTGGGGGCGCAGGTTGGTGGTCAGCAGGCGAACGCCGCAGTTGATATCGTAGCCCACTCCGCCCGGCGAGACCACTCCCCCAGCCGCGATGTCGGTGGCGGCAAGGCCGCCTATGCAAAATCCATAGCCCCAGTGGATGTCGGGCATGGCGTAGCTTGCGCGCCCGATACCCGGGAGGCAGGCAACGTTCGCCACCTG
>JAUWIN010000012.1 GCA_030605345.1 Candidatus Brocadiia bacterium | reverse complement strand
GAATTCGTTCCTCTCCAGCGCATCTATCATTTGCGGCAGGATAGACTCGTCGTGCTGCATGTCGGCGTCCATCACGCCGAGCAGATTCCCCCCGGCGAAATCAAAACCTTCGACCACAGCAGCTGAGAGGCCGCGCCTGCCTGTCCTGCGGAGCACCCGGACGTGGCGATTGCCCAGCCTCTCGGCCACCTCCCACGTGCGGTCGGGCGAGTCGTCGTCAGCCACCACGATTTCAAACTCACGGCCCGCCAGCGCTTGGCAGACTGCTTCGACACAGGCCGGCAGGTTTGGAGCCTCGTTATAAGTCGGGAGGACGAGCGAGAACACTGCTCACGTCCTAGAGTTTCATGCCACTCGAGCGGAACTTGTTCAGTCCTTTGTGGGGGGTTCAGCCTGCGAGGTGCTTTGCGGCTCCTTTTCTTCTTGCCACAGGCCCGCCGCTATGGAGCGTATGACAGGTGCTCCGAGGTCTTTCAATACCGCCGGAGAAATCTCCGGTCGCCGAAGCGTACCGGTGACGTGCACCACCACAATCCGGTTCTGTATCTGGTCCACAATCCAGTTCAGGCCCTTGCCCAGCACGTCGATAATCGGGAGCTCCGGCAGCAGGCTGCCCTTGGCCTTTCTGTAAAAGTATAAGTCCACTTTCATGTCTCTGCCATGGCTGACCCAGCCGACCCCGCGCGTTCTGACCAAGGGGCCGCTCAATACCAGTTCGTCAACAAGGCACTTTTTGGAATTGATGTCAAAGTTCACTTTTGCGGACTTCACCACAGCCTCTTCTCCCAGGAAGAACGCCTTGTAGCTAAGGAGGCTCCTCACCAGCGTGGTCCGGCCAAGGTTGGCCCGGTCGATATCAATCGACCCGCTCCCGTTGAGGCGCCAGGTGGGGCGTTTGCCTTTGCTCGCGATCCGCTCCCCGCTTAACTGTATAGTGGCTCTCAGGTCGCCCCGGACCTGTTTGTTCGTCAGGCCCGTCTCGCGGCCCAGCCGGGCAACGTCCACTCCGGCGGCGTGCATCCAACAGGTAAAGAACCGCAGGTCCGAGGCCCCCTTGAACAAGGCCACCACTTGGCCGCCGTATATCTCGCCACGGATGTCTTCCAGGGTGAAAACCGGACCGGTTTTTTTAATCCGCCCCACGACGTCGCGGATTGTCCCGTCGCCAACGCGTAGCTTGTCCAGTTCGAAGGCCCCGCTTGGCGCTTGTCCGCGTTGATTTCTAAAATCAAACCTGCCGTTGATTTCGGCCAGTTCGAGCGAGGCAGGATGAGCGTCGTCTTTATCGTCACCACCGGGCCAGACGGGAATCGCTACCCGGGCATCGTGAAGGTATCCGGCGCAGCAGTACTCGATATCCGGCTCCTGTCCGCGGCGGCGGATTACATCGATACTCAATTTCCTGATGCTCACCTCTCCTGCCGGCCCCAGGAGCCGCAATTTTCGAGCGGTGCTCTGTGGCAGCAGTGAGATGACCTCATCGGCGGAGAGTCTGTCGGCAGCCAGTTCGCCCTTGAACTTGGTGAAGTTTTCTGTTTCAACAGCGATTCCGCTGGCGGTCGCGCTCCCGCCCAGGCACCTGGCACGTAGCCCACTGATGCGGCAGACATCCCCAAAGAATTCGAGCCGCCCGGTTACGTCCGACAGCGCGAGCCGTCTGTTGCGTATGGGCACAGTGGCAGAGCAGTTCCTGAGCGCCGCGTCTACTCGCACGTCCAGGTTCACGTCTTTCCTCGTCGGCGTCGATAGCACCACGTCAATGTCCGCCATGCCCGCCGGTTGAAACCGGTCCCATGCCCCCCGGTTCCGTGGGCCGAGTGCGGAGGCAAGGTCATCGTCGAGCCTTACCCTCGTGCCGCGGATTTCGACGTTGAGTTCGTTGCGCCCCGGGAGCGTGCTCACCCACCCGCCGACCCGCACCGTCGCATCGCCGTGCCAGCCGGTGAGGTGCCTGATAAAGACCTTTGCAGGCCGCACCTCTACCCCGCCGGTGAGGCCTGTCAAAGCGTAAGGGAACTTGCGGTAGGAGCCCGAACAGCCGTCAACTGACACCCGGGCGGCCCACTCGCGGCGGCCACCCGGCGCGAAAGACCCATTGATAGTGAGCGAGGCATCAAGTGTTCCGCCCTCTAAGTTATAGTCTTCCCAGACCTTCTTCGCTTCCTCGCCGGCAGCCGCGACCGCTGCCTGGAGTTCTTCATCTACGCTGATCCCGCGAGCCTCCAGGACCAGTTCAGAGCCGCCCTGGCCGCCGCCATCGCTCAGCGCGACCCTTCCGGTTACCTTGACGCTGCCGCCATCGTGCCAGCCAACTAACGGCCTGGTAATCACCAGTTCGTCAAGGCCCACGCTGAAGGCGCCCCTGATCTTGTGGAGGCGATATGGGAACCACTCTGGCCTGACGGAAGCGTCGCGCACCGAGACCTGCAAATCGAGATCGAGTTCCGCTATGGAGTCTAAGGCCGCCTCCGGCCAGGAGAGTTCCGCCGCCAGGGCCGCCGTGCCCGAAAGCTCGAGTTCATCCCACACCGCGGCCGCCCGCCGGGGCAAAACCCTGCCGACCTCGGGGGTAAGTTGAACACAAGGGAAGCAAATATCGAGGCGACTGTCGAGCACGTCGCCGCCCAAAATCCCACTGACCCTGACCCTGCCGCCCATCGGGGTGCTGTTCCCCGACCCCTCCCCCGCCATGCACCCCGTGGTCTGCGGCTTCAGGGTGAAGGCGACATCGGACAGCCTCAGGCACGCCTTGCTGTCAGCGCCATCCGCCCGCCTGACCTCCGCAGCCAGCCCGCGCACCTGGATTGGGTAGTCCGGCAGCTCCAAGCCAGCCCCGAACGCATCCCGGTCACCTTCCCTGAGCGAAAGTTCCACGCCCTCGATCAGCAGGGACTCCAGACCCACCCTAGCGGCAAGTATTTGCCTGAGGCTGCACTGTGCGACCATTCGTTTGACCGAGGCAACGCGGCTGCGGTCGGAGTTGCGGCGGAGTGTAATGTCCTCCAGCGTGACCTTGCCCGACCACGAGAGGGTCACGCTGCCGAGTTCCGCCGCGAAGGGGAATGTCTGCTCAAGTTCGCGGACCGCGATTTCCGGCAACCGCGCGAGAAGAATCGTTCCGCCACCCACGGCGAGGAGAGCAATGACCGCGAGAATAACCCCGCCAATCAGCAGGGCCTTCTTCCCCCTGCCCATTTTCTTACCCATTGGCCGAAAGCCTCGCTAACCCCGCACAGAACAACTGCTTATTATAACTTCTGAGACGGCAGGGCACTATGGGGTAAGTTGCTGAGTGGGGTCGCTCGCCCTGTTCCTCGCTCGCAGCGGCTGGGCGCTGGTCTGGGGCAGGATGGCGCGCTTGCCGTTGCGGGTGTAGATGCGCCTGACACGCTGCCCGAAGGAGCAGAGGACTTCGTAGGGGCTTGAGTCGCACAGGTTCGCGACATCAGTCGCCGTGATGCGACGGCGGCCCGACTTCCCGATGACAACCACCTCGTCGCCCAGCCGGATACCGGGCAAGCTGGTGACATCAGCCACTGCACAATCCATCATAATCCGCCCCACGAGCGGTGCCTGCCAGCCGTTGATGAGGACTTGCCCCTTGTTTGACAGCGCCAGCCGCAGCCCGTCCGCGTAGCCCATCGAGATGGTCGCCAGGCGCGTTGGGCGGTCGGCGACGAACAGGCGCAGGTACCCGACGCTTTCGCCCGACTTGATGTGTTTGAGCCCGATAACGCGGGTCTTCACCGACATCGCCGGCGCAAGATCGGCCTCAGAAGCGACGTGCTCGGACGGCGCAAGGCCGTAAAGCGTCAGGCCCTGGCGCACCATGTCGAAGTGAGAGCTGGGCAGTGTGAACAGGCCACCGCTGTTGGCGCAATGGATCAAACCGGGGTCGATATTGCGGGAAAACAGTTCATCTATTACTTGGTTGAACCGATTGAGCTGTTCGTGGCAGAACGTCTTGTCGGCCAGCACCGAGGTGGCCAGGTGGGTGTAAGTCCCTTCGAGGTGAATCTTCGGTGTGTCCGCTGCGTGCTCCGCCAGTTCAATCGCCTCCGGCCCGGTGACCCCGTCACGCGACATGCCGGTATCGACGAGCAGATGCACGCCGGCGGGGCGGCCAAGTCTCTTGGCCGCTTCGACTATTGGCCACAACATCTCACCCGGTGACAGCGAGAGCGATACGCCGTGTTCAACCGCCGCCTCGATCTCCTCTTCCAAGCACGAGCCGATAACAACTATCGGCCGATTGACACCTGCTTCGCGGAGTTCGACCCCCTCCGCTGGAGTGGCCACCCCCAAGGCCCGCGCGCCGTTGTCCAAGGCCTCACGGGCAACTTCAACCGCACCGTGGCCGTAAGCGTCCGACTTTACAACAGCCAGGATGGCGACCGAACTGCCGACGCGGACCTGCGCGTACCTTAGATTGTGTGCTATCGCGTTGAGCTCTATTTCGGCCCAGACGCGCTCCGCAACTCTTCCCATTTCACCTCCGCCTGCGCCCGGGCGAGATATCTGGGGGTCAGGCCGTGCGGGTCCTCACCGCCTGCCTCTGCAAACCTGGCCCTACCGAGACGCCCGACATTCGCGGCCTGGGGCCACCAGGTTGATTCATCGTCCACCACCTCCGCCACAGCAGCGAAAGTCCCTCGGTAGCGCCTCAACCCGTCGCCGATTACGAGGATGTCGGGTATAAGCCGCGCCGCCACCTCATCGGGCGAGACAGCGGCGTCATCCATGACCTTGTTCCTGTCGGCGTCGTACATAGCCGCGTAGACCCGCCCGAGCCTGGCGTCGACGACTACACAAACCCCGCGGCGCTGTGTCACGTTCGCCGCGATGACGTCCAGCGACGACACGCTCACCACGGGCGTCCCCGATTGCACGGCGAATGTTTTGGCGAAAGTAATACCGACCCGAAGGCCGGTGTATGAGCCGGGGCCGGCGCTGACCGCTATCAGGCCGATGCTCTTCGGCTCGCCGCCGAGGAGCTGCTCGACGCACGGCAGGAGTTCGCGGCCATGCCGGGCACCTTTTTTGAACTTCCTCTCGGCCACAAGCCGGTCGTCGTCCAGAAGAGCTACGCCGCCCCGGGCGGAGGATGTTTCTATTGCAACAATCTTCATCGTAGGGTCTTGTGCCTGCGAGTGACCGCGCGGACACGACGTTGATACAACCTCGCCACGGGCAAAAAAGTGCCTCATTTAATATTTCGTCATGTCGGGGACAAAACTTTAGCCCGATCTCAGAAACAACGGCAGGAACAATTAATTTGGTGATTACAGCCGGAAGCCAAGGCCGGCGAGCCTTGCGCGAAGTTCTGATGAGCCCCCGGCAACGTCAATCACGGTATTATGGAAGGCGCGCCGGCGCCAGTAGTTGCGCCTGAGCGAACTGAAGTATTCGCCGCGTGCCTCGCCGTGTGGGGTCTTGCGCAGTTCGGCGTCGTCGCGCCGGAGGTCATACAGGGTGAGCACAGCCTCGCGTATCACGTCTTCGTGGTCTCGCCTGAGGGCGTCGAGACTGATCCTGGGGACATCCGGCGGCGGCAAAACCGTGCGGGGGTCCCAGCCGGGCTGCAGCCCCAGAAAGTCACACACGGCCTCATACACCATCCTGGTGCCGTCCACCTTGCCGTCGAAGGAATGCCCTGCGATGTGCGGCGTGCCTATGGCGACCTTCGCCAGGAGGTCGGTGTCGATGAGCGGTTCGTTCTCCCAAACGTCGAGCACGGCGGCCGCCAGCCTGCCGCTGTCGATGGCCCGATGAAGGGCGCCGGTTTCGGCCACTGCGCCGCGCGACGAATTAATCAGAATGGCGCCGGGCTTCACCTGCTCGAGGAACGCATCACTGACCATGTGGTATGTGGCATCCGGCCCCTGCCGCGTCAGCGGGACGTGGAAAGTGATCACGTCAGCGACCATCAGTTCCTCGATCGGCCTGAACCGCTCCTTAGCCGGACCGGAGGCCAACCACCGGAGAGGCGGGTCGTTCTGGAGGACGTTCATCCCCAGTGCTTCAGCCTTTTTCACCACGCGGCCGCCGACGTTGCCGACTCCTACCACACCGAGCGTCATCTGGCGCAGCCGCCGCTCCTTCTGCTCCGCCAATACCAGCAGCGCCGACGTGACGTATTCGGATACCGAATTTGCATTGCAGCCGGGGGCGCTGGCGAACCTGATGCCTCGGCGTTGGAGGTAATCAAAATCGAAGTGGTCAGTGCCGATGGTGGCCGTAGCGACGAAACGGACATTTGTGCCCTCGAGCAGTTCGGCGCCAATCCTGCGGGTGGACCGGCAAAGAAGGATGTCGCAGTCACGAAGCCGCTCGGGCGAAAGTTCGGCTGCCTTCACCGTCTCTACTTCGCCGATCCCACAGAAGGCTTCCTTCGCGAACGGGATGTTGCTGTCTGCTATAATCTTCATAACCGCAGCCTGATGCCAATCCTACGGATCATCGGGGAAACCCGGGGCTACATTTATTAAAGACTCTAAACCCTAAAGGTGGCGGATTTGCTACCGATAACTAGTCCGGAGCCTAAGGCCCCGTTGTTTGAGACGGTTGAAAACGCGTACAACGCCCACGAAAGGACCGTCATGCCCCGAACGCCGTTCATACTCGTCTTCTGCGGCAGGCACCGCTACTGCTTTGTGTATGCCAAAGGCAGAGAAGAAGAACTCATTTCGACGATGATCCAGTATGCCATGGACGACCGGTTTAACTTCGGGTGGGCCGAACTTCGCTCCATCACCACTCACATGCAAACGCAGGAGACCAGTTCACCCGACAACAAACCGTCACCTCAGTAGTTCTCGCACCACAGTTCGAAATACTGCTCACCCTCCGTTGGACCCTCCTGAATAAAGGGACCATTTGGTGCGAGCGGCGATTTCGGCGGGGTCGGCCTTGACGCGGGCCTCACCTGTCTCCAGCGCCGCCGCCGCAGTCGCCCTGGCAACCGCCGGGGGAACTCGGAGGTCCATCGCGTCTGGCATAAAGTGATCCGGCCTTAGTTCGCCCTCTCCAACCAGCCCTGCGATTGCGTCGGCTGCTGCCATCTTCATCTTATCATTTATGGACTTCGCACGCACGTCCAGGGCGCCCCTGAAGATGCCTGGGAACCCGAGGCAGTTGTTGATCTGGTTGGGGAAGTCCGCCCGCCCGGTTGCAACCGCCACCGCGCCCGCGGCATACGCCTCCGCCGGCGTGATCTCCGGCACCGGATTTGCCATGGCGAAGATGATGGGGGCCTTCGCCATCGTCCGTATCATCTCGCCGGTCAGAACACCGCCGACCGAAAGGCCGACGAACACGTCCCGACCTTTCACCGCGTCTGCGAGGGTGCCTTTGACACGGTCACGGTTTGTGAACGCGGCGATTTCCTCCTTCGCCCGGTTCATGTTCTTCGTCCGGCCTTCGTAAATCGGGCCGGCGCGGTCGCAAAGTATCACATCTCGCACACCTGCGGCGAGCAGAAGTCTTGTGACCGCGATGCCCGCCGCCCCTGCGCCGTTGAATGTAACGGTCAGTTCGTCCAAACCGCGTCCGCACAGCCTGGCCGCGCTGAGCAGGCCAGCGAGGGTCACCACCGCAGTCCCGTGCTGGTCGTCGTGGAAAACGAAGATATCCAGCCGCCGCTTCAACTGGTCCTCGATTTCAAAGCACCTGGGCGCGGAGATATCCTCGAGGTTGATCCCGCCGAAGGACGGTGCAACCGCCTCTACCGTGTCGGCAATCTCTTTTGGGTCCCTTGAATCTATGCAGATGGGGACCGCGTTACAGCCTGCGAAACATTTGAACAGGACGCATTTACCGAGCATCACCGGCAGGCCAGCCGCTGCACCGATGTCACCCAAGCCCAAAACTGCGGTGCCGTCTGTCACCACCGCAACTGTGTTGGCCTTGCACGTCAACTTCCTGGCGCGCTCGGGCGAATCCGATATTGCTGCTGCGGCGGCATCACCGCTGTCGAACACCGACAGCACCCTTTCCGGGTCGTGCGGCTCGACCTTCGGCTTCATCTCAAGCGTCCCGGCAAGGCTGGCGTGCAGACGCAGGGCAGTCTCACGCGGGGACTCCGCAGTCAGCCAGTCTGCGGGCTCGACAAACGGCCGCAGCCTGCCGGTCTCCAGGTACCCCGCCAACCGCGCCTCAACTGCCTCGGGCGTTACTGTGTGTTGCGAGAGGCCCAGGTCGATAGCCTTGCGTGCAACTGCCCTCGCCACGCGGGGCGCGGAGCAAAACGAGAGTCCCGCGCCCGCGCCGGCGGCCACCGCTTCGGCGACAATACGCTCGTCCAGGCGCTTCAATCTGAGGTCGAGCATAGCCCGCAGCAGGCCCGGGTATACCGATGGCTCACCGAGGCAGCCCTCCCCCTCACGCGGCGGCCGGATAACGGGGATTTCGAGGTCGGAGAGCGCCTCAATCGTCTTGCCCGTATCCCGCGGCTCCAACGCTGCCAGCCAGACGGCGCCGAACGTCGGAGCGATCAGACGAATCACCTCGGCCGTGCAGATGGAGTCGCGGGCCGCAACAACCAGCGGCACTGCGTCAATGCCCGCCAGCAACTTGAGCATCCCAGCCATTGATTCGAGCCGTGGCAAGGACGGGAGCCCGGCTCCGACCAGCGCCACGGCGTTACCGCGCCAGGTGTATTTGTATGAAAGGCCGCCGTCACGCGCGATCTCGTTGCACGGCTCCGCCACCCCGGGGGTGTAAATGATGCTCAGCATATAATTGTCGCGGACCGGAATCTTGGCCTTGACCCCTATTAGACCGCCCAGTTTCTCCCGCAGCGCCAAACCACGTTCTTCTCTCTCCTCCGGCACCAGACCACCTCCGTTCTGCCCGACAGGTCCGCCATGTTAGCGGGCGTTCTGCGGGTGTCAATCAATTGACCTTGATGGTCGTCCACGCTTCGTCGGCCACCGGCCTTGCTATGTATCGAAATCCCTGAACCCTGAACTTGAGCGCTTTTCGACAGAGCAAACATAGCTTACTGTCCGGCTTGCTTGACTACCTCCGGCCTTTGCGCAAAAATGATTTTCCCCCAGGCCTGTTTGAGTAGGATATGTCTGTTTATTCCGACGTGCTGAAGTTGGTCCGGCGGCAGAAGTTGCTGGACGGCGTGAGAACAACTGTGGTGGGTCTGTCGGGCGGCCCGGATTCTGTCTGCCTGTTCGACTTGCTGGTGCTGATGGCCGAGCGGGGTGAGGTGGGGACGGTGGTTCACGCGGCGCATCTCAACCACGAGCTTCGAGGGGCGGAGTCTGACGAGGACGAACGTTTCGCCTGCGAACTGGCTGGGCGTCATGGTGTGCCCATAGCCGTGGAGAGGCGGGCCGTGGCCGCTGCGCGGGAGCGAACGGGCGGCTCGGTGGAGCAAGCCGCACGCCGCGAACGCTATGGCTTTCTGGCTTCGGTCGCTCGACAAGCCGGGGCCGAGGCAGTCGCCGTCGGCCACAACGCCGATGACCAGATTGAGACTGTCCTCCAACACATGATACGCGGCTCGGGGCTGAAGGGCCTGTGCGGCATGTCGCTTGTCCGGCCGCTCGAGCACGGCTCATCGGTCCGCCTTATCCGCCCGCTTCTGCGCACCAGGCGAAGCGAAGTGCTCCAGCATCTCCGAGAACGTGGGTTGTCGTTTCGCGAGGACTCCTCGAACCGCGACGTGACGTTCACGCGCAACCGAATCCGGAACGAACTTCTGCTGCTGCTCGAATCAGACTACAACCCGGAGTTCGGCCACTCCGTCCTCCGGCTGTCCCGCTCGGCTTCCGATGCGTACCAATTGCTGTTCGATGTGGCAAGCGCCGAGGCGGCGGAGTGCGTCGGCGAGGGGACAATAGACATAGAGAAGTTCCGGAGGGTGCACCGGGCAGTGAAGCCCCTCGTCATCGGCTGCGCCGTCGCCTTTGTGGAGGCGGACTGCCCGCAATTCGACGCGGCGCACTACGATGCAGTAACCCAGTTGGCGCTGGAAGGCGAGCCCAACTCCCGGGTTCACCTGCCGGGCGGAATCAGCGCCGTGCGGTCCAGGGGAACACTGACGTTCACCAAGGCGGGGGAGCAACAGCCGGTGCAGAGCACCGAGGCACAGCTGCCAGTCCCCGGGGAAACTGCCACCGGGGGAATGACGGTAAAGGCCGAGCTGGTTGACCGGCCGGAGTTCGACCTGGGTGCCTTTCTGAGGGCGAAAACGCGCTACGACGAGGCGATGGATTTCGACGCCCTCTCGGAGCCGTTGGTTGTGAGGCCGTGGCGCCACGGCGACAGGTTCCAGCCGCTGGGCGCCGCCGGACGGAAAAAGGTGGGCGATTTCCTCACCAACCGCAAGGTCCCCGCACGGGAGCGCGACGCCGTGCTGGTTCTTGCCGCAGGCGGAGAGCCGGTATGGGTGGTCGGCCAGCGCATCGACGAACGGACGAAGGTAACTCCGAAGACCAGGCGTGTGTTGAAACTGTCGGCCGGGAAGGCTCAAGACTAAAACCTGAACCAGGAGGGGTGACAATGGCGGAAAAGGACCCGAATTGCATTTTCTGCAAGATAGTCTCTGGCGAACTAGGGGCCGAGAAGGTGTACGAGGACGACGAGGTCCTCGCCTTCCTCGACATCCATCCCAGCAGCAGAGGCCATACGCTGCTCATCCCCAAACAGCACTATGACGGGCTGCTTTCCACGCCGCCGGAAATGCTCCAGACCCTCGTCGCGGCGCTGCCAAAAGTCGCCAGCGCGGTGGTGACGGGGACAGGTGCCGAGGGCTTCAACGTCCTCCAGTCGAACGGCCCCTGCTCCGGCCAGATGGTCTTTCACATCCATTTCCATATTGTTCCCAGGAACAGCGGAGACGGCATCGGGTTAGGGTTCAGGTCTGCCCTCGGCGGCCCGATCGAGGACGACCTGAGCAAGACCGCGGAGGCAGTTCGCGCCGCCTTCTGAATGCCCTGGCATCTCATTTTGACCGGGGGATAGCGAGATTTCCGCGCGGCCAATCGCCGGCAAGAGTACGTGCTCAGCTAATTTATTGTGGACGTGGCGGCGATTGCTCGGCAGGTGTTTCTTCGTCCGAATCGGAGGTCGTCGGTGCCGGGCGCGCTGCCGCACGAGCACGGAGTGCTTCCCTGCGGGCGGCGCGGCGCGCATGGCTGAACTGGCGCAGCCTCTGTACTTCCACGACGACAATGTAAGTGACGTAGTAGGTCGGCACCGACGCGGCGAGCCCCACCAGCAGCCCGCCGCATATCCAGCATGAAATCAGCGGGCGGAGCCGGTGCAAGAAAAAGTCCATAAGGTCTAATTGGAGCACCGTCTGAACCGCCGCCTCCAGGTCCGCCCCCAGATGAAGGTTATACCCGAAGGCGTTGAGAAAAACCTGCCCAATCTGGCAGGTGAAGACGTACAACGGCACAAACGTCACCGGGTTGGAGATGCACG
This sequence comes from Candidatus Brocadiia bacterium, assembly GCA_030605345.1. Lineage (GTDB taxonomy): Bacteria > Planctomycetota > PUPC01 > PUPC01 > PUPC01 > JAUWIN01. The sequence continues at coordinate 29,041 of JAUWIN010000012.1, read as the reverse complement.
TCCCCGCGACGAGGGCGCTAACGTTACCCCCGAGCAGCAACGCAACAGGGATGCCGGTCACAACCTGAAGACCCGGCGGCATCAAGCACCCGAAAATCACTCCAAGAGCCATTCCCCTGGCCACGGCATAGGGTGAACTCCGCAGCTTCACCACACGGCGGTAGATCCACTTGCGCCAATGCCGGGGCTTGACCACACGAGGCCTCTGGCTTCTGTAATGTTTTACGCATTATAACTCACCGCCGGCACAGACGCAAAGCTTGACTTTCGTGCCGGCGTCGGTTATGGTGTTACTGGGGTTAGCGTATCTGGGACTTTTTTCCCACGAGGTGATCCGATGCGAAGATGTTTTCAATGTGGCGCCGAACTACCACCCCGAGAGAAGGTACCGTTCAAGGAATTGTGCCCCAATTGTGAGGCTTTCCTGCACTGCTGCAAGAACTGCCGGCTGTACTCCTCCAACGCCCACAACCACTGTCTGAGTTCCACCACAGAGTACGTCTCCGACGTCGAGCATGGGAACTACTGCGACGAATTCGAGTTCCGCGAGGTCGAAGGACCGAAAACTCCTTCGTCCGGCGACAAGTCAAAGTCGGCCCGTCCCTCCCAATCCAAGTCAATGAGCGCCCGTCAAAAGTTCAACAACCTGTTCAAGGACTGAACCACCCTTGAGCGGTCCGCCGCCCGCCAAATGGCCAGCTTTTTAATTGACTCATGAGCACTGGTGGAGTATAGTGATGGATTCAGGGCTGTTTCAGTGCGGCGAGCTATCACCCCTGTCGGCCACGTCAGGAGGCGGACATGTCCATAGGCGAATGGCGCCGCAGCATCGACGAGATAGACCGGCGGCTCCTGGAACTTCTCTCCGACCGCGCACGTCTGGCCGCGAAGATAGGCCAGAGCAAAGCAGGCGCGGCGGACGAGACATTCGTCCCCACCCGCGAGAAAGAAATCTATAAGCGTCTGCGGGAGCTCAACACCGGCCCGCTTTCCAACGAAACCATCCGCAGTATCTTCCGTGAGATCGTCTCCGGCTGTCGGGCCCTCGAGGAGCCGATCCGCGTCGCCTACCTCGGGCCGGAAGCAACCTTTACCCACGCCGCTGCCCGCGATATATTTGGCCACGGTGCGGAGTATGTTCCCGGCCGCGACATTCGTTCTGTTTTCGCCGCCGTCGAGACCGGCCGAGCACACTGCGGGGTAGTGCCCATCGAAAACTCCTCCGAGGGCGCGGTCCGCGAAACGCTTGACATGTTCATCACCAGCGAACTCAACATCGTGTCCGAGGAAGTGCTCCCCATACATCTCACCCTTATGGGCCAAGGCGAACTCTCAGGCGTCAGGCGAGTCTGCTCGAAGCCGATAGCATTCGCCCAGTGCCGTTCCTGGCTGGCGGAGCATCTGCCGGACGCAGAGTTGGTCGAAACCACGAGCACGGCCCGCGCCGCGGCGGAGGCGGCGGAGCGCCCGGACACCGCCATTCTGGCACATGAAATGGCCGCCGCAATCTACGGCCTCAAGGTCATCCACCGCCACATCGAGGACTTCGAAAAAAACGTGACCCGATTCCTGGTCATCGGAGCAGATAAACCGGCCCGTACCGGCTGCGATAAAACCTCCGTCCTCTGCTCCGTCAAACACGAGTCCGGGGCCCTGTGGAAACTGCTGAACGTTCTCAAGGAACACGGGCTCAACATGACCTACCTGTACCCGCGGCCATCGCGCGACAAACCGTGGGAGTATTTCTTCTTCCTCGACCTCGAAGGGCATCGCGAGGACAGCTCGGTCGTCGCCGGATTGGCGGAAAGCGAAAAACTGTGCAGCTTTTTCAAGATACTTGGGTCCTTCCCGAAAGCCGATTGAGCCCCTGGAGGAGATGACAGCGTGAGACGTTCCTTCATCGCAGGTAACTGGAAAATGAACAAGGACCTGGCCGGCGCCCTCGAACTGGTGAACAGGCTCAAGGCGGAGGCCGACGACATCACCGACGCAGACATCGGCGTGTTCCCGCCCTACGCATACCTCGCGCCGGTCGCCCAAATGCTCAAAGGAAGCAGGGTTATTGTCGGGGCGCAAAACATGCACCCCGAACCCAAAGGAGCGTTCACCGGCGAGATTTCGGCCCCGATGATCCTCGACGTAGGCGCGACACACGTCATCATCGGCCACTCGGAGCGCAGACAGCTCTTCGGCGAGACTGACGAAGGGGTGAACGCCAAACTAAAGGCCGCACTCGGCTGCCGGCTGAACCCCCTGGTGTGCGTCGGCGAGACGCTCGAACAACGCCGGGCCGGCAGCACGGAAGAAGTGCTCATGGGCCAGGTGGAAGCTGCTCTCAGCGGGCTCTCGCCAGAAGAAGTGGAAAAAGTCGTCCTGGCCTACGAACCGATCTGGGCCATCGGAACGGGCGAAACCGCAACGCCCGACCAGGCGCAACAGGCCCACGCATTCATCCGATCGGTCTTGACACGGAAGGCGGGCAGCAACGTCGCCGCTCGCGTGCGCATACAATACGGCGGCAGCGTCAAGCCCAAAAACGCGGCCGACCTTCTGCACCAGGAAGACATCGACGGCGCGCTCGTGGGCGGTGCCAGCCTGGACGCCGAATCATTTATTGCGATTATCAAGGCAAGGGAGGCCTAGGTGCAGACCATCCGGACAATCCTGTTTGTAATCTTTGTGCTCGACAGCATATTGCTGGTGCTTGCCGTGCTGGTGCAGTCCGGCCGCGGCGGCGGGCTCGCCGGAGCCTTGGGCGGCATCGGCAGCGCTGATTCCGCGCTCGGCGCCCACGCCGCAACTCAAATCGAAAAAGCCACCGGCGTCTTGGCCGCTATCTTCCTGGCAACGGCGTTGGCCCTGGCTTTCGTTCCCGCATTGCAGGCAAAGGCGCCGCAAGTCAAGGTCGGTCCCCGTCCGGGAATGGACGCCGCCACCACCGAGCCGGCAGCAGGCAAGACATCCACCCAGCCAGCCGGCGCAACCGAAAACGACGCAGTCGGTGCCAAGACCTCGCCGGCAGGAAAAACCGACTGATTCGAGGAGCAGCCTTGCCCACCAGCATGACCGGGTTCGGACAGGCCAGTTTCTCCGACGACGAAATGTCGGCCGACGTCACAGTTCACAGCGTGAACGGCAAGCATCTGAAAACAAAGGTCACTCTGCGCGCGGACATGCCCGTAGTGGTCGAGCGCATCAGGTCGTTGGTCCCGAAGTACATGACGCGTGGCACGGTCGATGTATCCCTCCGCTTGGATTGGGCCGGCGCCGGCCAGGCGGCCTTCAACGACCGGGCTTTCGCCAGTTACGCGGAACAGCTCGGGAAACTCAGCAAAAAACTTGGCCTTTCCGCCGAGATACACCCCGACAGGGTTGCAATGCTCCCTGGTGCGATGGAGGTCGGCTCAGTGTCCAATCGCGCCGCGAACCATGTTTGGCGGAAGATCAGGCCCGCCGTCACCGCAGCTCTCGAAAAAGCCGTCCGGATGAAGACATCTGAGGGGAAGGCCCTCACCACGGCGCTTAGGCAGTGCTGCACGCGGACGCGCAAATTGCTCCGGCGGATCGAGGCGCGCGTTCCAAAAACCGGCGAAGAGCGCCGCAAACGGCTCACCCAACGGGTCTCAGCCTTGATGGAAAAAGCCGGTGAGACGCTCGAGCCCGGCTCAGTGGCACGCGAAATTATCATGCTCAGCGAACGCTCGGACATCAGCGAGGAAACCTGCCGAATGAAGGCCCACCTCGACCACTGCACCGAGGCCCTCGCCGAAGAGCGCTCCGGCCGAAAACTGGAATTCATCGGGCAGGAGATGGACCGCGAAGCAAACACCATGGTGTCGAAAGCAGCCGACACGACCATGACCAAATTGATTATCGACCTTCGCGGCGAAGTGGATAAAATACGTGAACAGGTGCTCAATCTCGAATGAGTGAACGCAGCGAAGGCCCGCAAACAGGCAAAATCGTCGTTGTGTCCGGCCCGTCCGGTTCCGGCAAAACAACCGTGTGCGACCGGCTGCGGTCGGACCCTCACATCACGCTCAGCATCTCGGCGACCACCCGCAACAAGAGGCCCGGCGAACAGGACGGAGTCCAATACCACTTTGTCGGCCGGGACGAGTTCCTCCACCGCGTCCGCGACGGTCGGTTCGCCGAATATGCCGAGTACAACGGCAACCTGTATGGCACCCCGCGCCAGCCGCTCCAGAAGGCTCTTGAAGAGGGCCGCACCGTGCTGGTCGAGATCGACGTTCAGGGCGCGGCACAGCTCCGAAAATTGTACCCGGAAGGAATGTTCATCTTCCTCGATGTGCCCAACCGAGAGACCGCAGCAACCCGGCTCGAACGCCGCAATACCGAAGCCCCCGAGAACCGCTACAGAAGATTGGAAACCGCCGAACGCGAACGCGGCACCGCAAGCACGATGCACTTTGACCACCAGGTGATTAACGACGACCTGGACGAGACAGTGGCGAAAATCAGACACCTAATAGCCGGCGGTGAGACCGCCGGATAGAGTCTCTCAAGCGATTGCGGAGGACACACATGGACGAAGCTCTTTTGCACGAACTCTCTGCGAAAATGGGCGGCAGGTTCAAGTTCACATCGCTGGTACAGAAACGCCTGGTGCAGCTGGTGAACGAACACAACGAACTGTTTACCCAAAACAGCGGCGGCCGGCCGGTCCGCCTGGTGGTCGAAGAAATCGCCAAGGGCGGATTCCAACTCACCACGCCGAACGGTAAGGAAATCATAGCCCCGCGCGAAGAAGACGCCGAGGAATAGACCACGGCAGAAAAGGAACCCTGATGCAGGGCCGGGAAATCGTTGTTTGCGTGACCGGCGGGATCGCCGCATACAAGGCGGCTGACCTAACCTCAAAACTCAGGCAGCGCGGCGCAAACGTTACCGTCGCCATGACCGAATCGGCCCAAAGATTCGTCTCACCGCTCACCTTCGAGACACTCTCCGGCAACCAGGTCGCCACTACCCTCTGGCCGGCGCCGAACACGCGCCCGCTCCAGCACGTCTCGCTTGCCGAGCGCGCCCAGGTCATCATTGTGGCGCCGGCGACCGCGAACTTCATCGGCAAACTCGCCGCCGGCATCGCCGACGACCTCGTGACAGCGACCGTGATGGCGGCGTTTGCTTCCGTGCCCGTGCTGGTCGCCCCAGCGATGAACTCCGGGATGTGGGCGAGCCCAGTCGTCCGACGCAACGTAAATACCCTCACTGACCTCGGCTGCCGAGTGCTTGGCCCCGGTGAGGGCTGGCTCGCCTCCGGCAAGCGGGGGCTCGGTCGGATGGCTGAGGTCGCAGAAATCATCCACGCCATCGAGACCGCGTGCGAATGAGGACCCTCATCACCGCAGGCCCCACACGAGAGTTCATCGACGATGTGCGCTATATCAGCAACGCCTCCACCGGGCGGATGGGCTGCGCCCTGGCCCGAGCAGCCAAGGAGGCGGGCGACCACGTCACACTCGTCTGCGGCCACCTCGAATGCGAAGCACCGGAGGGCGATACACTCATCCCGGTGGTTTCGGCCAAGGAAATGCACGACGCCGTTCTCCACCAGGCGCCGAAGGCCGACGTCGTCATCATGGCCGCGGCCGTTGCCGACTACCGCCCCGCCGAACGACCGCCCGGCAAGAGAAAAAAGGCCCGCCGCGAACTCGTCCTGCCGCTGCCCAGAACCCCCGATATACTGGCTGAGCTGGGCAGGCAGAAAGGCGAACAGGTCCTGGTCGGCTTTGCACTCGATGTCGAAAACCGCACCGAGGCCGCTGTCAGCAAACTGCGCAGCAAAAACCTCGACCTCGTAGTTGCCAACAGCCCCGCCGCCATAGGCGCCCAGCGAGCAACCGTCGAACTTATCTTCGCCTCGGGCGAAAGTGAAACATTGGAGAACCGGCCAAAATCCGAGATCGCCAGACGAATCATCGCCGCGGTCAGACGAATGGCCGCCGACAGCGCAGCCGAGAACTCCTGATGCAAAAAGTCGAAGTACTGATACAGGTTCGTGAAGGCTGTGAGGACCTTCCCCTCCCCCAATACATGAGCCTGCACGCCAGCGGGATGGACCTGTATGCCGCGGTGGACGGGCCGGTCGTGATTGCGCCCGGCGAGCGGGCGCTGGTGCCGGCCGGATTCCGCATGGCCCTGCCGCCCGGTTACGACGCACAAATCCGGCCGCGCAGCGGCCTCGCAATCGAGCACGGCATCAGCGTGCTCAACGCGCCGGGCACCGTCGATGCCGATTACCGCGGCGAAGTCAAGGCCATCCTGGCCAACCTCGGTTCCGAGCCATTTACCGTCAATCGCGGCGACCGCATCGCCCAGATGACCATCCAGCCCGTCGCCCGGGCCGTCGTCAAGAAAGCCGAAAATCTCCCCGGCACCGACCGAGGCAGCGGCGGGTTCGGCCATACGGGGACGGCCTGAGGCCACTGTTCAGTTGGCAGTCCCCGGTCCTCCAACACGACTGCCGGGCGTTTCTTCACAACTGCCGGAAGCCCTACCCGCCTCTGCTCTTGTTGACGGCAGGTGTAGAACCCGGTAGATTATCCCGCCGCCGCAAGGTAAGTATTATGAATGAGCAAGGGCTTGAGGATTGTCACTATGCAGAAAACACAATTCTACCACGAACTCCATCGGCCGCAGTTCCACTTCTCCCCGCAGAAAAACTGGACGAATGACCCGAACGGACTGATCTTCTACAAGGGCGAATACCACCTGTTCTTCCAGCATAATCCCGAGCGGATTAACTGGGGCAACATGACGTGGGGCCACGCCGTCAGCCCCGACCTCGTGCACTGGACGCAGCTCGACCACGCGCTCTATCCTGACGAGCTCGGCACTATTTTCTCCGGCTCCGCCGTCGTGGACTGGGATAATACGGCCGGGTTCCAGACGGGGGACGAGAAAGTGATTGTCTGCATCTACACGTCCGCCGGCGAGCCATTCACCCAGTCCATCGCCTACAGTAACGACCGCGGCCGCACCTTCACGAAATACGAAGGGAACCCCGTCCTGGGGCATATCCGCGGGAGCAACCGCGATCCGAAAGTCATCTGGCACAAGCCAACGCAGAAATGGGTGATGGCGCTTTACCTCGACGGGAATGACTACGCCCTGTTCGGCTCGAAGGACCTGAAAAAATGGGGCCGCCTTTGCGATGTCGTGGTGGCCGATACCGGCGAGTGTCCGGATTTCTTCGAACTGCCCGTCGATGACGACCCTGACAACACCAGGTGGGTCTTCTGGGGAGGCGCCGGCGTCTATCGCATTGGGACGTTTGACGGCACGACCTTCGCTCCCGAAACGGAGTCACTTCACGCCGAGCGTGGCGCCAACGGCTACGCCGCACAGACGTGGAGCGACATCCTGCCTGCGGACGGCCGACGAATCCAGGTCTCCTGGATGGCGGGCGGCAAGTATCCTTCGATGCCGTTCAACCACCAGATGTCGTTCCCTGTGGAACTGACGCTGCGGGCGTTCCCTGAGGGCATCCGCATGTGCCGCCAGCCGGTCCGAGAGATTGAGTCGCTGCATGGCAAGGCGCACACGTGGGAAAATCATACTATTCGACCGAATGAGAACCTCGTTCCGGAGACAGACTGGGACCTGTTCGACGTGCGGGCGGAGGTCGAGCTCGGCGATGCCGAGGCCTTCGGCGCCATCATCCGCGGGATCGACTTGAAATACCATGCCGCCGAGAGGAAGTTCACCTATCTCGGCAGAGATATTCCGGCCGAGCCGGTTGACGGCCGGCTGGAGTTCCGTGTGCTTGTGGATCGGACGTCGCTGGAGCTGTTCGCCAATAGCGGGAAAAGTTCAGCGTCATTCTGCTTCCTGCCGGAGGCGCGGGACGCGCCGCTCGAGTTCTATGCCGTCGGCGAGTGCGCCAAGCTCAGTTCGCTGGTCATACACGAATTACGCTCAATATGGCCCTAAAAGGGCTTGCTCTAGTGATTGCCAGGATTGGGAGGACGGTCAAGAGAGCAACTATGGTGCAGAAGACCAGCAAGTCCGATAGCGCTCTGCCGCCTGGAGAATCCACTTGATATTTTCGAGCGGGACATCGGGCTCAATTTCGACCAGTAATATCAAACCGCCTTCCTTCGAGCCGAGCTTGGTGACAATTTCCTTGAAGTAACTAAAGGTCTCGCTGGCAGTCATGAACGGCATCCGCTGCTGTGCGACTGTCAGGTCGATACAGATTCTCCCTTTGCACCGTGCGGCGATTTCGTCGAGCCCGTTGGGCTGCTCTTCGGGGTTCAGCACAGTCACGCCGTAGTCGATTAAATCTTCCATGATGTCAACGATACGGCCGTCGGTGTGGAGATAGACGTGTGCTCCGGCGTCGCGGCAGGCGCCGAAGATGGTCGCGTAGCACGGGCCGAAGTAGCGGCGGAAGTGGGCCGGGCTTATCGCCAGCCGGTCGTTTATCCCGAGGTCGTCGCCGAGGCCGACCATGTCGGCGCCGATTTCGAGTTGCTTCCTGACTTGTTTCATGATGTATTCGGTCAGCATTGCGAGGAGTTGGTGGATAGCGGGAGAGTCGGCTGCGATGTCCGTCATCAGCCCTTCGTAACCGCGAAGGAAGGTGCTCTGGTGGAACAGGTTCCCGACCGAGCCGCGAGCGAGGTTGCCTCTTTTCTTCGCCTCGTCGAAGTTCCGCTTCTGCTCGTCCCAGTCCACCCCACCGAGCGGGTCGGGCGGGGTGTAGCTGTCGAAGTTGTCCCAGTCGGCCAGTGGATGCCCGACGACCTGGCCAATCATTCCGTCGCTGAGGTTCCTCCAGACGCATCCCCAGTCGTCGGTCCACTCGCCCTGACGGTAGTCATGTGGGAGGTGGTCAAAATCGCGCTCGCCTTTTTCCATCGGACCGAAGAGGACAGGATGGCGGAGCACGACGTCTTCGAGTGCCTCGCGGTATTTTTGCCACGTGGCGGGCATGATGCTGATGTTGACCGGGATCCATTCGGGGCGCCGAAACTCAACCGCCCGCAGGTAGTTCTCGTCGTTCGTCATTCGCAGTCGTTCTTTCCGGTGATGCGTCAGTGAGCCGGCTGCCTCTAATTCTCATGTAACAGGAGCCGGAGGTGGACCCGCCTTATGCGTCACCAACTCAATATGTATGGGCATCCGTAGGTAAAGTTTATAACCGCTCAATCATGAAAAAAGCAACTTGAGCGCTGCGGCAACGGCAAGGACCTTTACCACAATCACAAACCATTTCTGCGGGATGCGCCGGAGCACGAGTATCCCCGCTACCGCACCGAGGACGACGGCGGGCAAGACCACCAGGTTGCCTTTGAGCGAATCCAGCGTAATCATGCCCCGGCTCCAGAACAAGGGGACCTTGAGCCAGTTGATGATGAAAAAACACCAGGCACCTGTGCCGATGAACTCGTGTTTGTCGAGGCGCATGGCGAGGAAATAGATCATAACCAGCGGGCCGGCCGCGTTCGCCATCACCGTCATAATGCCGGCCAGCACTCCGATAATGCCCGCAAACCACCACTGTGTGGGGACGTGTACCTCCCCTTTGGTGTTTCGCCAGAAGTCAATGCCGAGCAGCGTTATCACTATCAGCCCGATGATGTGCCTGAGTTGATTGTTTCCCACCGTGCCGAGTGCGAAGTATCCTATCAGAATACCTACCATCGCCCATGGCAGCAGCTTAAGAACATGCGCCCACACCGCATGCCGGCGGTAATATGTCAGGGCGCAAATATCGCCCGCAATCAGCATCGGCAGCAGAAAGCCGACCGCCTCCTTTGCCTGCTCCATTGTGAACAACATCAGCACCGCCACCAATATGCCTATGCCGGGGATGCCGTTCTTTGAGACCCCCACCAGAAACCCGTAGAAGCAAAGGACTGCCCACGTCGTCACAGTGAAATCGGACATACGGAGGCCTCTCTGTCGCAGAACTCAACGCCGGTTGCGGGCCAAGCATAACTGACCTGACTTGCGAACTCAAACATGAACTGCAAAAACAGCCGGAGCTTGACAAGGAAAATGGAACCACATACTATGCTCCCGGCTGGCGGCGGATGAGTATCCGCCAATATTTCCGGCCCCTTATGATGGAGAAGAAGGAGGGTTTTCTGTGGCTAAATCACGTGTCGCAAATGGAGCACCAGCGGCGGAAAAACTCGGCTGGCACCTTGGTGTCCAGGCCTATACATTCAATCATTACACTTTTTATGAAGCGGTAGATAAGACGGAATCGCTCGGCCTTCACTACATCGAGATCTTCCCCGGCCAGCAGGCCAGCGCCGACAATCCGGATGTTAAGGTGGACCACGAGATGGACAAGTCCGCGCGGCAGGAGGTCAAGCAGAAGCTCGACGCGGCCGGCGTCAGGCCCGCCTGCTACGGTGTGATCAGTCTGACCGAGGATGAGAAGGAAGGACGCACGGTGTTCGATTTTGCCGCAGAGATGGGCGTCGAGACCATCGTGAGCGAACCGTCGGCCGGCTCGTTCGACCTGCTCGACAAACTTTGCGAAGAATATAAGATCAACATCGCCATTCACAACCACCCGAAGCCGTCAACTTACTGGGACCCGAACATTGTTCTCGCGGCTTGCGAAGGTCATAGCAAACGCATCGGTTCCTGCTCCGACACCGGCCACTGGATGCGGTCGAACATTAACCCGCTCGATGCGCTCAAGATGCTCGAAGGCCGCATCAAGAGTCTCCACGTCAAAGACCTCAACCATTATGGTGAAGAAGGGACGCACGACGTGCCTTGGGGTGAGGGACAGGCCAACGTCAAGGCACTCCTCGCCGAACTACTGCGGCAGGGCGTTGAGGCAGTGTTCTCCATCGAGTACGAATACCACTGGGAAACATCTGTACCCGAAATCGCCAAATGCGTCGAATACTTCGACAAGACAGCAGCCGAGCTGGCCAAGAACGCGTAAAGTAACTGATGGGCGCCCTCAGGACTTCGGGTTCTGGCCGCCGTATTGCTCGTAGTGAACCATCTCGTCAAGCGTGCGTCTGGGCGCCTGCTTTCCGGCCTCGGCCGGATGCCCGACGGGTAACAGCACGTAAAGCCGCCGGTCGTCAGGCACGCCGAGCAGTTTCTTCGCCCATTGCTCCTTCTTCAGCAGCGTGCCCTCGATCCATACCGAGCCGTACCCGAGCGCGGTGGCCGCGAGGAGCATGTTTTCCACGCACGCGGCGCAGTCCTCGACCCAAAAACTTCCCCAGCGAGTTGCGGCCGTGGACATCACGACCGCAATCACCACCGGGCCGTTATCGAACCCGGGCTGAATTTGGTTTAGTTTCGCGATGGTGTCCCGGTCGCGGATGACGATGAACTCCCTGTCTTGCATGTTGGCTCCGGACGGGGCGGCCCGGCCAGTTTCCAGGATGTTCTCGACATCGCTCTCCGGCACGTCACCCGGCTTAAAGTTCCGCACGCTTCGGCGCTTCTCGATTACGTCGAAAAACTCCATCTCGATTCCTCCTTTCAGACAACGGGTTCAACTGCTCACATTCTACCGGTTACCGGTTGCTCCTTCGTATGTTCAGTCGTCCCGCGAAATATCTTCTGACCGCAATTTTTTGCGGCGTCCGCGCCGCTTTTTCGCTTCCAGCCGCTGCTCGTTCGCAGCGCGTGGCGGCCTGGTCTTCTTACGCACGCGGCGCTGCTTGAGCGCTTTGCGGAGGAGCTCAGCTAACCGGCCTACTGCTGCCTCGCGGTTTGCGGACTGGCTCCGGTGCCGCTGCGAACTGACCGTCAGGACCCCGCGCTTGTTGATCCGCGTCTTGAGCCGCAACAGGATCCGCCGCTTCTGCCGGGCGGACAGGCTCGGCGAGTTGGCCACGGCGAACCGGAGGGTGACGCGGGTCTCCACCTTGTTGACGTTCTGTCCTCCCGGCCCGCTGCTTCGCGACGTCGCAAACTCCAGTTCGCTCTGGTGAATGGAGAGACTTTTCGTGATCTCGATCATACCTCTCTCTGTAACGCGACCAACGCTACGAGTATAACATATTTGCAAAGAGCTCGCCCAGTGACGAAGTAGCCCTCCTCCGGATGTATGATGTACCTGCTCAGTTCCGGCTTTCGCCTTTGCCCGGCTTGACGCGCGCGGTGTTGGGGAATATAATTATTTGGTCTCGGGTTTTGTTCATGACCATCGGAGATGGGCGATGGGCGATCTTGTTTCTGACCAGCAACCTGTGGGCGGGACCAAGTGGCAAATTCAATTTTACGAGGATATCCTCAAGCGTAGCCCAAACTACGTCGAAGTCCTGATGGTCCTGGGAGGCCTGTACACCAGGAAGAAGATGTATAGCAGGGGCTTGGAAGTGGACGAACGCCTCGCCACGCTGAAAAAAGGCGACCCGATTGTTCATTACAACCTCGCCTGCAGTTATGCGCTGTTGGACGAAGTGCACAAGGCGTTCGAGGCACTTACCAGGGCAATAGACCTTGGATACCGGGATGTGGATCATATGGACCAGGACGAGGACTTAGATAATATTCGCTCCGATCCGCGTTACGCGGAAACAGTTAACAGGATAAGATGCTCCTTGGGGTCCTTGGGTGCTGAATCCTAATTCCTTCATCTCCTGGGGCGCCATCGTTCTGGCAATATGAACAAGTCGCCGGCCCTTGCAGTTTTGTTTGCGTGGCTCCTGCCGGGGGGCGGGCACTGGTACGTCGGGCAGCGGGTAAAGGGCGTCATTTTCTGTTTCCTTCTGGTCGCCTTGTTTACGCTGGGGGTGTTGCTGACGGACGGCGGGTGTGTTGACCTTGGGCGGCACCCGTATGCTTTGATGCTGCAAATGTTCGAGGGCCTGGTAGCCGGAGCGGCTGTGGTGCTGAGTTATGGATCGCCGGAACTGCCGGCCTCGAGGATGAGTGATTTCGGAATGCTCCTCACATTAGTTGCCGGTGCGCTAAATGTCCTTCTCATCGCTGATGCTTTTTACCGCAGCGGCGCCGGAGAGACACAGGACGAGATGGATGAGTAATCTGGCGCAATACGTCGCGGGCCTCTTGCTGTGCCTGCTAGTATCGCTGGTGTATGCACTGGCTCGTAAGGTCCGGCCGGGCGCCGTGCTCAGGGAGACGCTGATGGTAGTTACGTATGCCCTGGGTGCGATATCGGCGGTCACGCTGGTCGTGCTTCTCGCATGCAAGTTCAAGTAGTGCCCTGCGGTCACTGACGGCGAAATTTTGGGCGTCGAAAAGCCTTGACAGGTCCCAGGGCCAGGCTATAATCATGGACAATATTTTCGTCCGCTCTGGGTGTCTTTGTAATTGTCTTCCGGTGGCGTGGGTTTGGCCCGTCAGGTAACAAAAAGGGCCGGCCCCGGCCTATTTGTCATGAAAGGAGCCAGGCATGTTTCACTGGTTGCAGGGCTCATTCGGAGTAACAGCAGGTCGTTGTCGTTCGCCGGCGGTGCTTTTGGCCGCTCTGGTGGTTCTCGCCACGGGCTGTGAAACCGTTGCCCTGAGCGTGGACCAGCCGGTGGGGGCGCGGGTGGAACTCTACGAGAAAGCGAAGTGGTTTGGAGGCTGCGGGCCAGACTGGGGAACCAGGTGGAACAAGCTTTTCCTGAAAACAGTGGAGAGAGGGAACCCCTGTGAGATGGAGCTTGAAGCCGAAAGCAATTGGCTCGACTCGGCAGTCACTTTCTTCCCCAGGAAATACAGGGCCTGCTTCGACCTGTCGGTCATGACCACATACCCCAAAACACCCTCCAGCATGGTCGAGGTCCGGTACCTGCGTGAGGTGGTGCCGGTCAAGCACCAGGAAATTGTTCGGTTGTGGCACGCTGGCCGGACGCTGGAGGCGCTGACCCGTCTGCCCGTAGGCGTGCTGGCTGACGTGCTTTACAACCTTGGGGACAAGTTCAAGGGTGTACTGAAGGAGGTAAGGCCGGCTGTTCAGGAGATGGCCGCCAAGGACTTCAAGGCGTTGCTGGAAGCCCCCAAATCGCCTTCGCCGGCAGAGGTCGAATCGTGGCTCAAGTCGTTCCTCTCCAAAGAACAACTCGCTCAGATATGCGAATGGGTCAGGGAGGGGGTCGTTCTGAGAGACGTGAAATGGGTCAGGCTTGGTGGAACCCCGAAGCACGAGGACGTGCCGGTATTCTGGCGTCTGATAAAGGACTTTGTCGAGTTATTCATCCGCCAGCCCGAGATTCGGTCCACCCAGGTAGATTTCCTTGATGACGTTATCCTCCGCCACCTGATGGTGAAGAACGTTGAGAAAAAGCTCGTCAACCTGGCGACGCTGAAGTTCTACGCAGAAATCCTCACATTTGACACCACCTATTACGGCAAACGCGCGGTGCCTGCCATCGACCTTGTGCAGGACATCGGACTGACTGACATCGTCAGGCCGACCACCGAGCAGGAGGAAGCGCTCAAGGAGCCCTGGGGGATGACGCGCACCGTCGAGCTCGGGCGCGGTGACCGGGCAGAAGCCATTCGAGCCGGCCTTCCGCCAGTTTCGCTTGAAACTATCCGTGTCACGAGCATCCGCTCTCAGGTAATCGGCGCCTTGCTCGAAGGCGAAATGGCCTATGTCGTCATCTGGAACAATCCTCGCGAGACCGACCCGGTCAGGTTCCTCACGACGGTCATCACAACCAATCCTTACGGTATGGCACGGGTCTGGGCTTTGCGTGGCAACACCGAGCTTTGCGAGGCCACCGGGGCGTTTGACAAGGTGGATGCGCCTCTGGGTTCGGTGGCAGCCTGGGTCGTGAAGCTTTTCGACCAGCGGTCGCTGTTCATCAAGTTCGACAAGCCGCTGGCTGTAGTTTCATTCGGCCGACGACGGCTCGAACCTTGGTCGGAGATGCCCCGGAAGCGGGTCTCGTATGTCGAGCCGATGCGGGAACTCGAGCCGGGCGAGTCGGCTGGTGACTGATTTGTTCCGCCTTGGTGAACACTCGCGTTATAGTCCTGAGGTGAAGTTTCGGCTTATAGTTATAGGTCTGTTTTGAGGAGGGCAAAACCGTGAACGGGAAGTATTTGCACTGTTTGGGTTTGTTTTTGGCGGCCTTTGCTGCGTTCTCGCTGGCGCTGGGCCAGCCGCAGGTTCTCCTCGCCGCCACCGAGAAAGTCAATTTATCTGACGTGGAGAGGATGATTGACACTAAGGAGGGGCGAGCAGCCCTTGCCAAGACCGGAATCTCCGCCGAGAAATTCAAGGCCATGCTCGCAAGACTCTCCCCCGAGCAACGCGAAAAGCTCGGCAACATGGTCAAAAACAGCACCCCCGAGGCGAGGCTCACCGCCCGCATGATGGCTGCAGGCTACACGAAGCCCGAAGTTGACCAACGGCTGGCCGTGTTGACCGCCGACGAAATTGCCACACTGGCAGATGACCCGGCCGCCATGACCGCCGGCACCGGAGTTTGCACTGTTATCTTGGTCACGTTGTTGGTGTTGGTGGCTGTTGGCGTTTCTTGGTATTTTGTGGCCATTGAAGAGCCGATTGAACCGGCGCCGGCTCCTGAGGCCGAAGCGCCGCCGGCAGAATGAGAACTGACCCCTCACCGCGTGACTGAATCGTTATCGCGCCGCTTTCTCGGCTGTTCGCGGAAATGAACCCCGCCCTAGCGTCCGCCGTGATACTCTCTGCAGCGCTGTGCCAGGGCTGCGCTCTTTTTGTCACTGTTCCGCCACTGGATCCGCTCCCACAAACGAAAGTCACACTTCGCCAGGTCGCCTACACCCCGCAGGAGGGCCAGACCGATTGCGGCCCGGCCTGCCTTACAACGCTCATGAGACACTGCGGCTCTAACCTTACGCTGCCCGACGTCAAGGCTCAACTCAAACAGACCACCGGCGGCGGCACGTTGGTGGTCGAGATGATCTACGGCGCCCGCAAGAACGGGTTCCGGGTGAAGATGTATGAAGGCGGGATCAACGACCTTCGGCGGAGGATACTCGCCGGGAGGCCGCTTATCCTGATGCTCCATCCGATGCCCGCCATCGTCAGCATCACGGGGAAACGCCGGGCACACTATGTCGTCGCGGTGGGCTACGACGACGGCGAGCGGGAAGTAATCCTGCACAGCGGTGATACGCCGTTCGACACCATGTCCTACCGACAGCTCCAGCTCCAATGGGGCCGCGCCGACTTCCTCACGCTGCTGGTCGAAAAGTGAGTCAGCCGCCCGAGGTCTCTAAATCGGGCGGACGATAACATTTCACCTCCCCATCTGGGCAAGAGCTTTTTGAGCCGCTCCTTACTCCCCGCCACACAAGTACTTCCGAACAGAGCAAATCGCTCGAGTGCAGAGGCAAGGCGGCAATTTTGTGGCTAACCCCGTGCTTGTGCCTGCCGATAAATACTTGTGCTGCAGGACTTGCAGCCTTGAGATATCAATCAACCCCTGTCAGGGGATAAACCGTGACAAAGCGGTCTGACCCAACCCAGGCCGGGCAGGCTTCAGAGTCAGCAACCCGGCCGGAGATGCCCGAAATACGTCTGCTGCTTTCGCTGCGCAGTCACCAGTACCGCACCCGGCGAAGACTGGCCCTATGCGACGACCTGTGCACTTCGCTGGATGTGCTGTATCGCGCCGCGCTGGCCCTGTCCACTTCCGGGCTTGGCAGCGGGGAGGACCAGGACAGCGATTACGTCAACAACGCACCGGCCTCGGCTCACACTATCTGTTCGATGGTGCGCGACTTTGCCGCCGCGCTCAACCAAGTAATCGAGCTGGTCGAGCCGGACGTGGGCAACGACGAAGATGAGCCGGCTGGGCCCGCCGACAGCTCCGTGGCGCCTGTTGTGCACCAGACGTTGTTCAAGGCACTTGACGAGCACACCGGCCTGCGCAATTGGAAGGACGTTTCCTGGATCGGCCTGGAGTGCGGCTCGGGGCACCGCCTAGAGTTCCAATGGTCCACCGCTATGACCTGCCTGAGGAAGAACCCGCAGAAGGGCTGCCGGGCGCTTCGTCCGGCGGTTCTGCTTGCCCGGCGCCTCGCGGACGAGGCGATGTCTCTGCTTGATCCGGCGGCCGGCCCCATCACCGAGGAGCGCGCCGCGGCGTACTCGGTCACCAAAAAGCTGCGGGCGCAGATCAACCACGTGCGAACGCTTGTCAACCGCAAATGTGATACCCTCGAACGCGAGATGCGGTCGGTCCAGAGCGCCATCATAAAGGCGCAAAGCCAGACGATGTCGCTGGCCAAGAATCTCTCGAAGGTAGGGAATTCGGCGGACTAATTCGCCCCACGCGCAACAACTAAGTCCCGCCGCTACATCTTCCGGCTCTTCTCCAGCATGTCCGTCACGCGGCTGGTAATCTTCACGTGCCAGGGATGTTGACTCTCGGCCTGAGGACAGTAAAATCCTTCCATAAAGAAAGTGCAGGGCAAGGCCGATGAGCCATCTACAAGCCGATAAGGCGAAGCTCCTCAAACTCATCAAGCGCCGCGCGTTCAAGCTGGGCGACTTTACCCTTGCCTCCGGAGCGAAAAGCACCTACTACATCGACGGCCGCCTGCTGACGCTCTCGTCCGATGGCGTCCACACCCTGGCGCGCGTTATCCTGGGAATGATGGAGGGCGAGCACATAGACGCAGTCGGGGGGATGGCCATAGGCGCCGACCCCATCGTGGGGGCCGTGCTGGCCCTCGCCGACGCGACCGGCGGACAAGAACTCAAAGGCTTCATCTGCCGAAAAGAGCGAAAGAACCACGGAACCGGCAGACTGGTGGAGGGGAACTTGGCGCCCGGAGACAGAGCGTTGCTGGTGGAAGACGTGGTGACCACCGGCGGAAGCACCCTCCGCGCCATTGATGCCATCGAGGAACTCGGCGCGGTGGTGGTGCGCATCATCGCAATGGTCGATCGGCTGTCCGGGGCGGCTGAGGCGTTCGCAGGCCGGAACTACCGGTTCACCCCCGTCTTCACCGTCCGGGACCTGGGGGTACAAGTTCCTTAGCGCTTCTTGCCCCTGCCCGGCTTTTTTTGTGTCTTGGGCGCGAAGAACAACGCGTAGATCGCCAGGCAGCCCGCCCCGATACATATGGCGGAATCAGCAACGTTGAATGCCGGCCAGTGCTTGCCAGGCCAGTAACATACATCGATAAAATCCCGAACGTGACCAAAAACCAGTCGGTCGAAAACATTACCCACAGCGCCAGCGAGCACTAGGCCGAGCGCGCCCTGCACCAGTATTGATCTGCCCCCCTTGCTGTAAGCAAACCAGATGACCAGTGCGCCGGCGGCCACGCCGAAGATGAGCCAGGCGGCGTTGCCCTGACCCAGGCCGAAAACGCCGCCCCGGTTCTCACTGTGGACCAGGCGCAGGAAGCCGCTGACGACTACGACGGGCGCAGACTGCCCCTCGGGCAGTCGGCGAAAAACGAGATGCTTGGTCAGTAGGTCCGCTGCGGCCACCAGCGCCGCAATGCCCCAGAAATATGCACGGCCCCGTCTCAGAATCCTGTTTCTTCCTGCTTGCTGAGACATGAAATGCAAAACCTAGCGTGAGGCTTGACCGCCAGCCGGGCCTTGGGTATGGCCTTACCGCAGGAGTCACAAATGCCGAACGACTTATTCTCTATCCGTTCCAGGGCCTCGTCGATCTGCCGAAGCGTCTGGCTCTGGTGTTCGAGCATACTGAGGTCAAACTCCTGTTCGTAGTTGTCCGTTCCCAGGTCGGCGAAGTTGGATATGTCGGTCGTCGCAGCCTCGTCCTTGGACTTCCGGACTGCCTCATCCTCCAAGTGATTGGCGTCGCCGGCCAACGCTTGCCTCTTCGCCAACAGCAGGTTCCGGAACCACTCAATCTCTTTTTTCGTCATGGGCATATCTGCCAGCCCTCCTGCGCTGCCACCCTTTCGCCGCTTCAGTCGGAGCTCCGCCCACAACCAGCAACATCGAGGCGAACGCAAGTCAAGCCAGAACACATAAGTATATCCCAATTCCCCCGAAAGTCAACTCGCAGAAGTCCAAATCCCTTCCTTCATGCGGAGGTATATTATAAAATGGTAGTAGGGAGCGACTGAGCAACCGAGGTTTTCATGGGCAAAAACCGCAAAAACATGCGACAGGACAGCGTGGTAAATTACCGCGCGGCCGAGCCAGTCGAGCCCGACCCTGTCCGGCGGCTGAATACATTTCTAATCGCAATAGGCATTGTCGCGTCATGCCTCGTACTCGCCGATGCCATCGAGTATATGGTCCGCCCACCACAAGAGGAAAAAGCCCCAATTATGCTCGGCCTGGTAAACCTGGAGGGGGATGTAGAGGATAAGGACCGCGGCGAGCAGAAAATCGAGCCGGAAAAAAAGAAGCCGAAGATAAAGCCTCAAAAACCGGAGAAGGAACAGAAACCAGCAGAGGAGCCGCCCGCCACGGTCAAGGCCCTGAACGAGAAGCCCGCCGGGCCTGCTGAAACCGACAACGCGCACCAGCAGGTCGGCATCATCGCCACCAGGGACACCGGCCCCGGTCCCAGCAGCCTCTTCAGCAACCGCCGCGCCGCCGCCAAGCGGAAAGCCCTCGGGAAATACGGGGGTAATGCAAAAACCGAGTCCGCTGTACGCCGCGGGCTCAAGTGGCTGGTGAGGCATCAGGACGACGACGGCAAATGGAGCCGGACACATTTCGACAGGCACTGCAAACCCGGTGGCCCAAAGTGCGGAGGCACCGGCTTCTCCCCCACCAAACTCGACCCGGCAATCACCGGCCTCGCCGTGCTGTGCTTTTGCGCCTCCAACATCACTCACCGGAAAGGCGAATTCAAGGACAACGTCGCCGCAGCCATCGAGTACTTGCGCCGGATACAGACCAAGAACGGCCAGTTCGGAGAATTCCCACGGGCGCTGAACTACTACATGATGTACAACCAAGGCATAGCAACGTTTGCTCTGGCTGAACTGTGCGCCATGACCGGCGACCAGAGCCTCAGGCCGACAGTTGAAAAGGCGGTGAAGTTCATCGTCAGGGCTCAGCAGATGTCAGGTGGGTGGGACTATACCGATGCCAAGACAGGCCGTTACGACACGTCCGTTACCGGCTGGCAGGTGATGGCGCTCAAGTCGGCCCAGGCCGCAGGCGTTGAAATCCCCCCTTACACTATCTACAAACTGGCCCGGTTCCTCGCCAATGTCACCCTGCCCACAGGTGAGGTGATTTATGCAAACAAGGCCCCGGGAGCCGGCCGACGGGGCCAGGGAATGGCAGCCGTCGGCCTGGCCTCGGCTCAATTCCTCGGATTCTCCGACCACACCCGCAGCGCCAAGTGGCAGATCTCCATCATACTCAGCCATCCGCCCGACTGGGGGAAACTGGATGATCAGCCCTCGCTCAATTCCATTTACTACTGGTACTACGCCACCATCGCGCTTTTCCAGACCGGCGGGCAGGCGTGGGACAGATGGAACTCGCAGCTGAAACAGCAACTGCTCCTCCATCAGCGCCGCGGCGGATGCCTCGATGGCAGTTGGGACCCGCCCAACAACTTCTGGGGCAAGATCGGCGGCCGGATGTACGCCACCACGCTGAATATCCTGAACCTGGAAATCTACTATCGCTACCTCCCGCTATACAGCGGAGGCACCATCAAAACGGTCGATGCCCTGATCGAAACGGCCGAGGGGGACAACCAGACCAACGCGGCGCAGGCGGTCCGCCTGCTGGGCAAATTCGACGACCGCAAGGCACATAACTTCCTGCTCCGGTTAGCCCACAGCTACGACCATGCCATGGCGATGGAGGCCTCCCTTGCGCTTGCCGCCAGAAAAGACCCCGCTGCCATCGGCCCGCTCCTCAACCAGCTGCGGTCGTCGAACCAGTGGGAGCGATATCGCGCCCTCAGGGCAATGATGCCGATGATGGGGCAGGGGCTGGTGCCGGTCTTTATCCATTCGCTGCGGGATGAAAAGCCCACCGTGGCGCGCCAGGCGGCGCTGGCGCTCCGGCAGTACGCCAACGTATCCTTCGGCTTCGAGCCGGAGACGCCCGCGCGGGAGCGCGAAGAGGCGATAAGGAAGTGGAGCGAGTGGTGGGAGAACCAAAAGAATGGCGTGGTGACGGCGAAGAGTTCGCCCGTGTGGCTCGTCCTCAGCGTGCGTGCCGACAAGGGCCTGGTGGCGTTCAGCACTGGGAAGCCCGGGCTGGCCAAGGCGACCGAGAAGTATAACGTCTATCGCGGCGACAGGTACATCGGCCGGATCAACGTCCTCTCGGTCAAGGGGGTCATTGCCATCGGGAAGATACTCGAGCGGTACTCAACGGGCGAGTTCAAGGAAGGCGACGTGGTCAAGCTCGGCGGCTAACCGCCAGATTGTCGCTCGCCTGAGTCTGGGGCGGTCCAGCAGACGTTCCGTTTATTTGACGTTCCGCTGCTCGTGACGCCCTCACGAACGTCAAGGAGATGGAGAACCAAGTTCTTTCAAGGAAATTGATGAGAGAGACGAGCTGCGATATCCTGTCGGTAGGAGGCCCCCAGACATGAAAATCAAGAAGAGCACACGTCACTCGAAGATCACGGGCGACTTCGGCGAATCCGTCGTCGTCTACTGGCTGTCGAAGCACGGTTTCGAATGTGCTGTCGTTGACCACACGGGAATTGACATTATCGCCCGGAAACCCCATACCCCGGACATCATGGGGATCTCAGTCAAGAGCCGCAGCCGAAACGAAGGTGCAGAGGAAGAACACGTGAGCATCAAAAACTCGAACTTTGACAAAGCTAAACAAGCGTGTGATGTCTTCGAGTGCGTTCCGTACTTCGCCATTGTGGTGGACGCCGGAAACATGGTCCGAGCGTTCCTCCTTTCAATGAAACATCTGCTGAAGCTTTTCCCGAAAGGTCAGACCGCATCAAGTTGGAAGATGAGCAAGCGCTACCTTGAGAAGTACTCGAGGGACCCCGAGATCAAATGGTTCACCTTGACAACGACAGCAAACAACTGGTCGGAATGGGTCAACAGCAGACCGGAGGAAAGGGCGAGACTACGAGGTTGCGAGAATCCCTCAAATCCAGATAGAGCACGAAAATGTACCAGCATAGATAAAGAAATCTGAGATGGTCCGGTACGGGTCCCGTTTGTTTTACTTTGCCGGTGGTCGGTTCTATGATGGTGACGGCTGATGCGAGGGATTTTATCAACGCCTCCCAAATCCTGCCATTATGACAGTCTTGCCCCTGCAATTCTGACTTCAGTGTTTGGCACAGTTTTGCAGTCGACCCGGCGAGCCGCTGGGATAAGTCCTTACAGCACAGGCACTTAAGGTGCCGAACATTTTATGGTATCCGGCTGGCTCGCTTTGGCACGGTTTTTGCTTATGCGAAGACTGAGTTGTGGCCGGGACAGGTGAAACCCGGTCGGACGTCGAGAGGTCGCACAAAATACTGTTGAAAGGAGGGTGATACGATGTGGCGAGATTGGAATCCTTTGCGTGAAATGCAGGCATTGCGTAGCGAGATTGACCACGTCTTCGAGGGCTTCCAGCCGGGCGATTGGAGTCGCCGCCTCCGCTCGGTGTTCCTGCCCGGACGCTCCGCCCGTGGCTATCCTCTGGTCAATATCTATGAAGACTCAGAGGCTATCCACGTCGAGGCTCTTGCACCCGGGCTCGACACCGACTCGCTCGAGGTGTCGGTCAAAGGGAACACCCTGACCCTTGCCGGCGAGAAGAAACCTCTGCCGGAGGTGGACGACGAAGCGTACCACCGCAGCGAGCGCGCTACCGGCAGGTTCGCTCGCACGCTCCAACTCGACAGCGAAGTGGACCAGGACAACATCGATGCCAGGTACGAAAACGGCGTCCTGATGGTCACCCTGCCCCAGAGCGAGCGCGCCAAACCCAAGAAGATCGCGGTCAGCGTCGAGTGAACCCGTGGCGCACCGAGAAGAAAGGAGCAAATACCCATGCCCGACGATACAATTACCCGGCGCGCGGTGCCGGGCCAGAGCGGCGGCCAACGGCCGCAGGCGACACGCGAGGTAGAGCGGTACCTGCTTCCAGCCGTTGATATCTACGAGACCGACGAGGGCCTCACAATCGTCGCCGACCTGCCCGGCGTAGAGAAGCACAACCTGGATGTCCGGGTAGAGGATGACGTGCTGACCATCAGGGGGCAGATTTCCCATCCTCAGCGCGCCAACCCCGCCTATGCAGAGTACGACCTCCTCAATTACTTCCGGCAGTTCCACCTGAACGAGGAGGTGGATCAGGAGAAAATCCAGGCTGAGACAAAGCACGGTGTGTTGACGCTTCATGTACCCAAGTCAGAACGGACCAAGCCCAAGCGGATCGAGGTCGAGGTGAAGCAGTGACCGGGCGACTTGCTGGTCTGCGGCTGGCTGCGAACGGCCTTGGCCGCCGATGCCTGCGACCAAAAGGAGATGCAAACATGGCACGCAAAATTGCTGTGCGCGGTCCGCAAAGGAACTGGCTCAAGGCGTTGCACGACCAGATCGAGCGGGCGGTGACGCGACGGCTCACCCGGCGGGGTGCCGGGCCCGCCGCCGAGCCGCCCAGAACGCGCGATGCCTGGTCAAGCCTTTTCGAGCCCCCAGGTTTCGGGCCGTTGGTCGATGTGATTGATGAGGATGATGCACTGCGGGTGGTCGCCGAGTTACCGGGGCTATCGCCCGAGGATTTCAGGGTCGAGGCTGAGGGGCGGCGCGTGCATCTCAGCGGCGAAAGGAAATCTCACCACCAAGAACGCCGTCGCGACCACACCTACACCGAATGTAACTATGGCTCGTTCTCGCGCGTCATCCCGCTCCCTTGCGAGGTGCTGCCGGACAAGGCCGAGGCGTCGTACCGTGACGGCCTGTTGCAGCTGCGGCTCCCGAAAACCGAAACCGCCAAGGCGCGACGAGTCAGGGTAAAAGTGCACTAACAAAGCGCCGTCCACAACTGCACGGCGAGTAGCCTGGTGGAGTCACGGACCAATCTTTGACTCTGTAGGTCATGGCAGGAGCATCGGCATCACAATCCCTTTGCCCGCGAGCGCCGATGAAATCTGCACGCAGCCCATATCAGCCCAGCGGTAAACACCAAAAGCATGAGCACACTGAGCCAAATAGGGAAGTAGGCGCGCAGACCAAAGCCGCGGCGAATGACGCCGCCGGCATACGACAACGGTGAAACCCACGCGGCCCACCGCGCCCAGGCCGGTATTTGGGAGATGGGGACAAATATCCCGCTCACAAAAAGCAGCGGCAGACGGACCAAATTGGACAACAACATAATGTTCGATGGGCTGCTGGCGTGGGGCGCGGCCAGCAGGATGCCCATGGAGGCGAAACTGAGCCCACCAAGCAGAACCCCAGCTGCCAGCAAGGGGACGCTGGCGACATGCGCGTCAGTCAGTGCCAGCCCGAGGACAATGGGAATGAGCGAAAGACAGGCCCCAAAAATCAACCCGCTGATCACGTCACCGGCAAGGATCGCCTTCAGAGAAACCGGGGTGGAGATCAAGCGCTCGTAGGTCTTCGCCTGCCGCTCCCATGGGGTCACCAGCGGGCCTATGGCGCTTGCCGTGAACCACAGCGCCATCGCAACCATGCCGGGCACAATGTCCTCAGGCGGGACGGGGCGGCCGATCTTGAACGCCAGAAAAAAGAACACGGGAAAAAGAATACCGAAGATCAGCACCGGCGGCTTAAGGTAGTACAACCGGGCATTCTTCTTAACCATCACCAAGGCTCGGTGGAACTGGCGCCGCCAGGTTTGAGCTTTCTCCGTGTAGGCCGTCATTCTTCGGCCTCCACCTTGCTGCTGGCCGTGAATTGGAGGAAGACGTCCTCGAGGCTCGGTTTGCGCGTACACAGCTGGACGATTTGCAGACGGTTTGTGTCAGCAAACCTAACCACCTCCGCCGCCACCTGGCCGGGAGTTTCGGTGTACAATCGGACGTTCTCCCGTTCACAGATAGCCCGGGACACGCCAGCCAGCTTTTCAAGGTCCATTGCATCGGGGGCCGGCTCGGCAAAACCAGCTTCGACATACTGGCTGGACCGCATGGCCGAGCGGAGTCTGTCAGGAGTATCTATGGCCGCAATGTGACCTTTGTTGATGATAGCCACACGCGAACACATTCCTTCGGCCTCGTCCATGTTGTGCGTACTCAGGAACACGGTCAGGCCTCCTCGGTTCAGCTCGCGGATGGTCTGACGGATCAACCGGGCGCTTTGAACGTCAAGCCCGGTGGTGGGCTCATCGAGAAACAACACCTCGGGCCTGGTTACCAAGGCCGTACAGAGCATAAGCCTCTGACGGAGCCCTCTGGACAGCGTTCGGGCTTTCTGCTGTTTCCGGCCCGCCAGCCCCACTAAATCGAGCAGGCGTTCCGCATCGCGAATCCGCTGCCGGCGCGGTACACCATGTAACTCCGCCATTAGCATGGTATTCCGCCAGACGCTGAGGTCGAGATAGACGTTTGCATCTTCGGGCACAATCCCCAGGTGTGCTCGAGACAGCAGCGGCTCAGTCCGGATGTCGTGTCCCTGGATGGAGGCGGTGCCCTCCGTGGGATCAATCACACCGGTCAACATGCGGATTGTGGTAGTCTTGCCAGCTCCGTTTGGGCCGAGGAAACCAAATACCTCAGCCTGCTCAACCTGGAACTCCGCGTGATCGACCGCCAGAAGTTCGCCGAAGCGGCGAGTCAACTTATGGACTTCGATAACCGTAGGCACGACTATCGCCCCTTCGTGGTGAACACCAACGCCCTACAACACCTCGTCTACGACATTTATTATACTACGAACCATCCCGCGCAACAATCGGAGACGTGTCGGTGGCACTACGTCCCGAGAAGAAATCACGCAACCTTCGGAACAACTACGCGGTGTGCTCTTTATTGCGGGCGCAGCCCCATTGTGCTAGATTGCCATACCACGCAACAGGACGCTGCGGGGTATGGGCGAAATGCGAATGCCGATCTCAGAGCACCTGACCGAATTGCGGGCGCGGGTCATCATCTGCATTCTGACGATAGCACTGGGGATGGTCCTTGCCTACATCTACTGCCCGGACGTGTTCTACCCCATAATCAGAGCGCCTCTCGATGCCATTGAAGGTAAAAAGGCGGACAACCCTTTCGTGCTGAACACCCCGCTGCTGAGGCTCCTGGCGAAACATCACCGGAGCGCGGTCAAGGCATCCGAAGGTGCCGCGTCGCCCGCCGAGAGCCAGTTACACACCCGTTCGTTGATAGACCCGCTCATGCTCCGGCTCAAGATATCCCTCATTGTCGGAGTTCTGCTTGCCCTGCCGGTGATAGTTTACGAGGTCTGGGCGTTCGTTTCGGCGGGACTTTACGCACACGAGCGAAAGTATGCACTGGTTTACGGCCCGGCGTCATTCTTCCTCTTTGTGGCGGGCGCCGCACTGGCGTATTTCGTCGTATTACCGGTCGCGGTGGTCTTTCTGCTGGAACAAGGTTACACCCTTGACCTGAAGGCGGTGCTGATGGCTCGGGAATACCTGCCGTTTGTGCTGTGGCTGCTTCTCGGGTTTGGTCTGATTTTCCAGATGCCGCTGGTCGTGCTGTTCCTGACCAAACTCGGTATTGTCGAACCCGCCAGTCTCATCCGAAGGCGGAGGCACGCCATCCTGGTCATGTGTATCCTTGCGGCCTTTTTCACCCCGCCTGACCCCTTCACCATGATCGCGATGTGCCTGCCGATGCTGGTGCTCTACGAGTGCAGCATCCTGCTTTCGCGGTCGGTTGCAGGGAAGCGGCAGGGTCGGCCCAGGCGTTAGGGATGCTGTGTTCAGGGCAGGGCCGGTCAGCCCAAAAGTGAGGCAACCCTGGCGGGGAGGTCGCCCAGCGGAACCTGTATCTGCTCTCCCTCGGTCATCAGTCTGACAGTCGCCTCGCCCGCCGCGAGCTCATCGGCGCCGAGTATGACGACGGCTTCGATGCCGCGCTGGTCGGCATACTTGAGTTGCTTTTTGAGTTTTGCCTGTTCCAGGTACACCTCGGTGGCCCGCCCGGCAGCGCGCATCCGGCTGGCGGATTCGAGGGCCGGACGAACCGCCTCGGTGCTCATCGGCGCAACCAGCACCCGCGTGACGGACTTCGAGGGCTTTATCAGCCCGAGTTCGGCCATGGCGGAAAACAGCCTGTCCACACCCACCGAGATACCGACGGCGGGCATCTCCCGCCCGACGAACATCGAGATCAGGTCGTCGTACCGCCCGCCGCTCATCACGCTGCCGAAGCCAGGCAGGTCAAGCAGAAACGTTTCGAAGACCGAGCCGGTGTAATAGTCGAGGCCCCGCGCAATGCTGAAGTCGATGCGGACCCGGTCCTCCGGCACGCCCAGTCCTGCGGCGCGAGCGAGCACGTCGCTGAGTTCCGATATGCCCTCAGCGCCGGCTTCGGACGGGCCGAAGAACCGCCTGGCGCCCGCCAGCATCTGCTCGTTACTTCCCTCGATGCCGAGAAACTCGAAGATACGGCCGATTGTGCTCTGGTCGAGTCCGTTGTCAGTAGCAAGGAGACGACGGACAGCTTTCTCGCCCGCTGCTGGGAGCTTGTCTATGGTCCGCAGGATTCCATTCGCGTTCTCGCCGGAGCTGGCCGCTGGCCCGAGCGATTCCAGCAGGCCGGTCAGCACCTTGCGGTTGTTGAGCTTGATGGTGAAGTTGGTAACCCCCAGGGCCGACAGCACGTCGTTGTCCACGGCCATACATTCCGCGTCGGCCAGCAGGCTTGGGCTCCCCACGATGTCCACGTCGCACTGGAGAAATTCCCGGTATCGTCCTCTGCCAGGCTTCTCTGCGCGCCAGACCGGCCCGATCTGGTATGGCCTGAACGGCATCGGCAGATTGCCGTACTGGGCGGCGACCCTGGCCAGCGGGACAGTAAGGTCGTAACGAAGGCAGACATCGCGGCCGCCCTTGTCGGCAAACCGGTACAGCATGCGTTCTGCGTCGTCGCCGTATTTGCCGAGCAGGATGTCGGAGTATTCGAGCGCCGGTGTTTGGAGCGGAGAAAAGCCGTACCGTTCAAACACCCCTTCGATGGCGCGGAGCATCCGTTGTCTCGCGATCATCTGCTGGGGCAAACAATCGCGGAAGCCCTTGAGGATTCTTGGTTCGATTGCTCCCATAGCTGGAGCATTTTAGGCAGAACGGGCGACTAATGCAAGTGGAGCGGCGGCGGGCCACCAGGGTCAGCTTTTCCCCGGATCGTCTTCATCAGGCGATGCGCCCCGGCGTTGTCCGGCTCTTCCTCCAGACTTCTTTCACACCACCTGGCGGCTTCCTTGATTCGGCCGGCCGCCATGTAGGTGCTGGCAACGTGGAGGTAGGCGTTCGCAAGCCGGCCTTCGTACATCTTCAGCAGCACCTTTTGCAGGCCGCCCTCGCCATAGACCGTTTCGACGAGTTGCCGGTTCTCGACCAACATCCTGGTGACCAGGCCGTTGTTGGCGAAGCTGGGCAGGATGTTTACCAGGTGTTCGGTTGCGTCCTCGAACAATTGTTCCGCCGAGCCGATATCCTCGTAGGCGGCAGTGGATGCTCGCTCGATGATTCGCTTGCAGGCGCGGAAGAACAGGCGCTCGTATGCGGGCACCCGGATGCGGCGCTGGGCGATGTTCGCCATTGACCTGTACGTCGGACCGTAGTGCTCCAGTATGTAACAGTTTTCCTTGATCTTCATCATTTCATGGAAGATGGAGCCAATCAACACGTCGAACAAGTCCTCGGCGTAGAGCACGTCTCCGGCAGGTTTGCCTGCTTTGCGGAAAAGGGCGTGGCATTCTTCTTTCAGGCCGAACATGATGCGCTCGACGAAGGTGTTGATCGGCTCGAACCGCACCCGCTCGGGCGAACGGAACATCCCGATGGTCGCGTCAAACTCGACACGAGCGACAAGGAATTTCTTAAACATGCTGGCGATTTTTTCGTTGCGCACCCGGCGCGAGAATTCGCCGTGGGTAAACTTGGAGGCGGGCCGGCCCGGGGCACGCACTCCAGCCGTATCCACACCGGACATCATGAACTTGAAGCTGTGTTTGGTTTCCGACAAGGTCTTATTTCCACTTCTCG
>JAUWIN010000051.1 GCA_030605345.1 Candidatus Brocadiia bacterium | reverse complement strand
CCGGGTAATCAACTTTTTGGTCGATAAGCTCGTGCCCCGTGTTGCTTTCGAAGGAGCAGGCGGCGAGGACACTCTGGAACCGACCGCGGAAAAAGAAGGGGTGGAGGCGGCAGGAGGCAGTGCCAGGAAGGAGACGAAAGTTGAAGACCTCCGTCAGACCGTTCACCAAGAAATCAAGGGGTTCATCGGAAACATCCAGTATGGCAAAATAGGCACGGTGGCATCGGTGTGCTGTCTCATTATCTTTTTCAAGTTGCTTTCGGCGGTCGAGGCGGCATTCAATAACATCTGGGGCGTCAAGCGGCAGCGGACGTTCCTCCGCAAACTCCGGGCCTACTGGATGCTGGCCATCGTGCCATTGCTGGTGGCTGCGTACATCGCCACCACCGCCGCCATCATCGGCGCCCTCGAAGCGTATCCTTTCGTTTCGCGTCTTTTTCAGTTGATCTCGGACGTCGGGTTCCTGTGGCTCTCGTTCCTCTCGTTGTACGTGTTCCTGCCCAACACCAGGGTGCAGTTCCGCGCTGCGGGCGCAGGGGCGCTCTGCGCCGCCGCCCTGCTCACCATCCTGAAGCATTCCACCCTGCTGGTGACTTGGGTGTTCGGCCACCGCGCCGACACGCTGGCGAAGATCTACGGCACCTCCGTCGCCATTATCCCCATATTCCTGTTCGTCATTTTCGTGCTCTGGCTAATCGCGCTGTTCGGAGCGGAGCTGGCCTACGCCAGCCAAAACGTCCGGAACTACGCCCGTGACCGCAGGACCCTCGGCCTGAACCAGGAGTCGCGGGAGAAGCTGGGGCTGCGGCTTCTACTGGAGGTCGCCCAGCGGTTCGACCGCGGCGACCCGCCGCCGTCCAGCGAACAACTCTGCGGGCAGTTCGCCCTGTCCCTGGCCTTCGTGCGTAATACACTCGAACTTTTCGAACGCCGCGGGCTGGTTCGCGGCGTGGGCGAAGGCGCCGAAAGGCAGTGGCAGCCGGCCAAACCCCTGGAGAGAATCGCCATGGCCGACGCGGTCACCTGTATGAGAAGGGCCGACGGCGAAGAGCGGGAATTGTCGGAAGCCGGCCCGCTGAGCCGCACACTTTCGACTCTCACCTCGGAGGCGGAAGGGCGGTCAGCCTCGGCATTCGAAGGCTTGAGCCTCCGCCACATGCTCGAGCGTGCACAAGAGAAAGACGGAAATGCCGGGGATTATCCCCGTCAGAAATCTGCAACAGAAGATCAACCCGCATGACCGGCTGCCGGCCCGGTGCAGACCACCTCCACAAACTCCTGAACCAGCGCCGGGTCGAACTGTTTTGACATTCCACTTTGAAGCTGGGACAGTGCCGCTTCGTGGGACATCGCGCCGCGGTATGGCCGCTCCGACGTCATCGCGTCGTAGCAGTCTGCGACGCTCAGAACCCTGGTCAGGAAAGGCACTTCCTTCCCTTTGAGGCCGTCGGGATAACCGGTCCCATCCCAGCGCTCGTGGTGGTGACGGACAATTGGCTTCACCCGGTCAAGGAACCCGAGTGAGTCCACGATCTGCTCGCTTTTGGCCGGGTGTTCCCTGATCATCGCCCATTCATCTTCGTTTAGGGCGCCGTTCTTGTGGAGCGTGGCCTCGCTTATGCCCAACTTGCCCAAGTCGTGAAGCCGGGAGCCGTACCGCAGCGTCTCCAGACCTGTCTGGGAGACGCCCAGCACCTTTGCGAGGCGGACGGCATAGCCAGTGACCCTGGAGGAGTGGCCGCTGGTGTATGGGTCGCGAGCCTCGAGGCTGTCGGCCAGCGCCTGCACAGCACTGAGCGAGTTTTGGCGGATGGTGTCGTATAGTCCGGCGTTTTCAATCGCCACGGCAATCTGCCCCGCGATGGCACTCGCGAAATCCCTGTCCTGCTCGGTGAACCCCTCGCCGCTGGTCTTCCCCGTCAGGTTGAGCCCCCCTACCGTGCGCTGTTGCAGGACGAGGGGCACGCAGAGAAACGAGTTGCCAGGGTATTGTGCCGAGAACTCCGTGGAGAACGCAGGGCTTGCCTCCACATCCGCGACCAGCAGAGGTTCTTTGTACTCTGCAACCCACCCAGCCACGCCGTCCCCAAGCCTCCTTTCCTTGCCCATCACCTTTTCAACCCGCGGGCCGTAGGCAGCCTTCACCACCAGCTGCCGTCCGTCGGGCTGCATCAGCATGAGGGAACTATTCTCCACCTCCATTTCCCGGCTGATGAGTTTGAGGCAAAAATCAAGCAGCCGACCAAAGTCGAGGATGGACGTAATCGCCTTGGTCAGCTCCATAATGGTGTTGAGTTGCTGGACCCTCAGTTCGAGGCGGCGGTTGGTCGAGAGCAGGCTCTCGCTCGTCCGCACCATCTCCTGGCTCAAGTCGTCCTTACGGCGCTGGAGTTCTTCGTTGGCCGACCGCAGCATCTCGACCAATTCCTGGTTCTTTCGGCGTAACTGCCTCGACTCCAGCCCCCGGCTGACAACCTTGCGGAGCTCCTCGATGTTGAACGGTTTGGTCACGTAATCGTCGGCACCGTAACGCAGCGCCTCCACTGCCGTCTCCACCGTAGCATAGCCCGTCACCAGCACGGTAGCAGTGTCGGGCGAGGCCGCTTTGACCGACCTTATCAGTTCGATCCCGCTGATGCCCGGCATCTTCAGGTCCGAGATTAGCATGTCGTAATTGCGAGCCTCGGTCTTTTTCAGCGCTTCCTGCCCGGCCTGGCAGGTTTCGATAACGTAGCCCTCTTGGGAAAGAACTTCGCGCAGAAGATTGCAGATGTTCAGCTCGTCATCAACCACGAGCACCCTGGGCTTGCTTTGAGGAGTGTCAGGCAATTGTCCGTGCCCCACTGGTCTGGTAGAAAAGAAGGTTTACCTATGTTCCTGCGGGCAGTTCGATCAGGAAGGTGGCCCCTTTATCCTTGTTGTTCTTAGCCCTGATGGTTCCGCCGTGTGCCTTGATGATGCCGTAAGACGCTGCCAGCCCCAGCCCGGGGCCGCCGCTGTTGCCCCCGTCGTAGAATGGCTCGAATATCTTGTGAAGGTTTTCCTCGGGGATGCTCGGGCCGCTGTCTGTGAACTCGACGGTGACGCGGCCGGGGCCGTCCTGGGCCGTCTCTACTGATAGGGTGCCGCCGTTGCGCATGGCCTTGCGGGCGTTGAGAGCAATGTTTTCGCAGGCCAATTTCAGCGCTTCTTCGTCGCCCATCACCGCGGGCAGGCCGGGCTGATAACTCCGCTTGACCTCCACATTGTCATTGTCGTCCTTTGTCCCCGCCACCAGCAGGGCGGCCTCGACCGCCCGGTTCACATCCACCGGCCGCAGCGCGACGTTGTTGCTGCCCGAAAACAGCAGTAACCTCTTCACGATCTCCGAGATGCGGTCACATTCTCTCAGCATAACCGACAGAATGTCGCTCATCTGATCGGAATCTTCGGCCTGCGACCGCAGAATCTGGAGGTATCCGACCACCGTGGTCAGCGGGTTGTTAATGTTGTGTGCGACGCCACCGGCAAACTCGCCCAGCCACTCGAACTTATCATCCACACTGGCCTTTTCGACCTTCGCCGCTTGGCGCCGCTTCTCGAGCAGCGCCTCAATCTCATCGCCGCTGACAGGGAGCCCGATGATGGCGTCCGAGCCGAAATTGAGCACCCTGGCGGAGCGGCTCCTCGCCGCAGACGTGACCGCCGCCAGCAGAACGCACTCGGGCGCAGCCTCCTTCAGCGCCTCAAACACCTCCAGCATCTGGTCGTCCAGCCCGCTGGCGTCGATGACCGTGAGGTCAGCCGGCGAGCGTGTGTTCGCAGTCAGCGCCTTAAATACGTTCGACACACACTGCACCTTGTGGCCCGCCTCGGCCAGTGAGTCCGCCGCTTCAGAAAACGAACCCGCGTCTGGCCCGGCGAATATGATGTTCAGCGAATTCACTGCTCTATCCATTTCGCGGCGGCCCTAGCGGCGGCCCGGCACCGGACTCGTCCGCATCCTCCCTGGTGTCGTCGCCCCGGTCCACCTCTGGCGGATCGGCAGCCGGCTGCACTGGCCAGGCGTCCCAGGTCTGCGCCGCCGGGAGCTTGATTGTGAACCTGGAACCTTCGCCCGGGCGGCTCGATACGGTCAACGTGCCGCCGTGCTCCTTGACAATATTCCGGCAGAGGAACAGCCCGATTCCCGAACCGCCTTCCTCGTCCTTGGTGGTGTAGAACGCCTCGAATATCTTCTGTGCCACTTCGGTCGTCATCCCGCAGCCGGTGTCGCCAAATTCGAGTGTCACCGCGCCATCTCCTGCCAGGCGCGACCTGATGGTCAGCACCCCGCCATCGGGCATCGCCTGACGGGCGTTCACTACGATGTTGAGAAACACCTGCCTCAACTGGCCCTGGTCCCCCGTCACCAGCGGAAGGTCAGGGCAGAAGTCCGTGACCACCTGGATGTTGTCATTGCGGATTTGATATTGCACCAGCTCGACCACGTCCGACAACAGACTGTTCACCCGCACCGGCCCCTCCTCGGGAGCGGTGCGGCGGCCGAAGGACAGGAGGTGGTGGACGATATTTGCAATGCGCGCTAATTCTTCTCTCATCAACTCGAGCGGCGCTCGGCGCTTGTCGCTATCATCCGCTTCCGAGAGCATAATCTGGAGCCAGCCGGAGACCGTTGTCAGCGGGTTGTTCACCTCGTGGGCGACGCCAGCCGCGATCTGGCCAAGCGCGGCCATCTTTTCCTGATAAATCAACTCATCGGTCGCCGCCGGGTGGCCAATCGCCTCCACCAGGATGAAGTGCCCGCTCACCGTGCCCGGCAGGGCCGCCGCTCCCCATTTGCGGACGCGGTAGGCGGAGCGATCCTCGCCGGCGCTCAGGAAGAAAAACGTGTTGGGAGTCGATTGGGAGTCAATCTCGACCTGCTCGAACCCTGAGAACATTTCGCGCCAGTCCCGCCCCACGAACTGGTGCGCCTGCAAGGCGCCAGAGGCCGGGGCCTCCGTCGCAAACAGCGTCCGCCCGGACGCGTCAACCAGCAGCGCCGCCTGGAGTTGGGTGACAGACGTATCTGGCGTCTCACGCCCCGCCAAAACGTCCGACATCACGCTCCGATCCAAGCTGCTGTCCGACGCGCCGGTATCTGACAAGGCGCACTGCTCCTGTTTCCACCCCTCTTACAATATCGACATGGACGCCGAAAACCTTTAACGCATTACGCCTGGTCTTACCTCGGAAAGTTGCACTGTCGCACACGGGCCCGATGCAGGTCCGCCGCGGTAGAGTGGGACGACGTTACCCAGCCGGAAGCGCGGAAACCGACGACGACGGCGGCGCAAAATATGTCAAGATAATTTTGTTGCTAATAGTCGCCGGGAAGGTAAAATCCAAGATTTGTAAAGCTCAGTGGGTATGGTTCGCGTTCGGTATGGGCTTGTGCCTCTCAACGATGGAGGTGCCTTGTGTACGAGGCATTTTGGGGGTTGGACGAGAGGCCGTTTGAAAACTCGCCCGACCCCAAGTATCTGTTTCCAGCGGCCGAGCACAAGCAGGCCATCCAACTGTTGGGTTACGCGGTGCGGGCGCAAAAGGGCGGCGCCCTGCTGACGGGCGACTACGGCTGCGGCAAAACCCTGCTCATCCGCGTCCTCGTCCAGGAGTTAGAAAGAGACGGCGTCCACACGGCCGTGATTGGGTACCCGAAGCTGACAGGGGTCGAACTGCTCCGCGAGGTGCTATATCAGCTTGGCAACGAGGTCCGCTCGAACAGCCGGCTGAAACTTTCACGTGCGGTCGGCCGGATCCTGCACCAGAACGTCAGCGCCGGCAAACACACGGCGCTAATCGTTGACGAGGCGCAAATGATAGAGAAAAAATCTATCCTGGAAGAATTGAGGCTGCTGTTGAACTACCAACTCAACGACCGATTCCTCCTCACCCTCCTGCTGGTCGGGCAGCCGGAACTGCGCCAGCGGGTGGCGGAGCTTCCGCAACTTGAACAGCGTCTCGCCGTCAAGGCCCACCTCCACACGTTCGATCTAGTCGATACGGCCAAATACTTTGCTTACCGGCTGGGCGTCGCCGGGGCGTCGAGACCGATCTTCACACGGGACGCCGTCGAAGCAGTACATAACCGAAGCTCCGGCTGCCCGCGCCTCATCAATAACCTCGGTGACCTGAGCCTATGGAAGGGGTTTCACAAATCGGTGTCCGAAATTGGCCCCGAAATCGTCGAGTCGATAGTGTAAAAGGAGCTGGCCGGTGCAATTCAAGGACCTGCTCAAACGCTACAGCGATGTAGAACGGTACGCCGCCCAACGCAGGGAGAAACCGGCGCCGGGAAAATCGGTGGTAGTTGCCGAAAAGCAGCATTCGGCGCGCGAGACCATCGTCGCACAGGTGATGGACCTGGGCTACGTGCCCCTGATCACCAGCAATGGCGACCAGGCACTGGAAATGGCGCGCCAATACCAGCCACGACTGGTCGTCGCCGACGTCGATCTGGAAAACACCGGCGGACGCGAGGTTCTGGCCGCCCTCCGCCAGGATGAGGCCACGCGCGGCATCGCTGTCATTCTAGTAGGCAACACCGAACCACCCCCCGATTTGGTTCCCGGCGGCGAGACCGGCCCAGACGACTACGTCCGTAAACCGATTGACGGCCCCACAATCAAGGCCCGCATTCGCCAACTGCTCCTGAAGGGTGCCCAGGAAGTGACCTTCCAGGCCCGGCGCGGTTGGACGGGTCAGGAGCCGCAGCCCGGCGAAACACCGGCGCAGGCAGCGCCCCAGCCGCCGCCAGGGGAGCATTTCGAGCGAGCCGAAAAGCTGCACGCCGAATCCTGCGAGTTCGCCAAGGACACCATGAGCCGCGCGGTGAACACCGAACCTCCCAACATCGACTGGTGCCGAGACCTTGCCGGCCGGCTTGTCCGGGAATGCGAACGCAGCAACCGCCTGCTGCTGAAAGCCATTCGCCCCTACGAGCCGGGCGAGAGCAACCACGATGCGGCCAACGTCGCGATATTCAGTATCAAGATCGGCCGGGGCCTGGGGTACGATGCCGACGAACTGACCTCCCTTGCGATGGCGGCGCTCTGCCACGAGGTTGGAATGAGCTGTGTCCCAGCCGAGGTGGCCGCGGCAGAGGGAAAATATACCAGAAAACAGTGGGACCAAATACGCCAGCACCCGGAACACGCATACCAGATACTAAGCAAACTGGGCGAAAACTACCGCTGGCTGGCAGAAACAGTCCGCCAAGAACACGAACGCGAGCAGGGCCAAGGATACCCCCGCCAACTCCGGGGCGGCCAGATAACTGAGTTTGCCAAAATCATCGGCCTGGCCGACACCTACGAGTCGCTCTCGCACCTCCGGAGGTTCCGCAAGGCCTTCATAGGGTTTGACGCACTCCGCGAGATTATCGGAATGCGCGGGAAATATTTTGCCCCGTATGTAATCCGAGCACTGGTCTCCGAAGTGTCTGTTTTCCCGCTCGAAAGTTACGTATTGCTAAATACCGGCGAGACCGCCCGGGTGGTCGATACAAACCCTGACAACCTATTGCGGCCAGTCGTGGTCGTCGAGTATGATGCGTCGGGCCAAAAACTAAGGAGACCCAAAATCATCGACCTCGCTTCGAAGCCGCTTTTACACGTAACCAAACCGGTGGACGAGCGCGATCTCGCGAAACGAGACCGGGAGGTGTACCCCCAGTGAAATCAAAATCCATTTCCCTTGCCTGTCTGATTGCCTGCGCTTTCGCCACCGGCGGCTGCGACCCTGTAGGCAGAGGCAGGGTAGCCCAACCAGTGCCCGAGTCCCAACTAGCGAAAACTGTCCATCCTAGTAACAACATCTACTGGTCACGGGCGCTCGGTCCGGCCGCCAGCGGCAACTTCCATTGTGCCGCCGTCGCCGACTTCGACGGCGACGGCCTGCCCGACATGGCGGCGGGCGGATTTGACCGGCGCGGCATACGGGTGTGGCTCGCCAACGGCGACGGTACCTGGAGCAGCATCGACGGGCCGCGCCACCTCGGCCGGCCGACCGGACTCGCCACAGGCGACCTCAACAACGACGGCCGCCCCGACATCGTCGTCGCCGGCAAGGGCGAAGTGCCCGGGGTGCGCACCTGGCTGAACACCGAAGGGGTGGTGTGGGAAAGGGCCAAACCTCCCACCATCACCCAAGGTTATCGGGCGGTCAAACTCGAGGATTTGAATCAAGACGGCTACCCCGACATCCTCGCGGCGCGGGCGAAGAACGGCGGGAACGGCGGAATCGCCGTCTGGATCAACAGGGAAGGCGAGGGCTGGTCCAACGACATCGGGCCCAAGGCCGCCGAAAACTACAACGACATCGCCATTGCAGACTTCGACAATGACGGCCACCCCGACATCGTCGCAGCACGCTGGGGCAACCCGGGCGGCCTGGACATCTGGTACGGCAACCGCTCTGGCTCCTGGGCCCGAGCCAAGGAGGACCCGGCAATAAAACTCAACTACCAGGGCGTGGACACCGGCGACTTCAACGGCGACGGCTTTGCCGACATCGTTGCCACAACCTACAACAGCGACCTCGCAGTGTGCATTTTCATCAACGACCGCGAAGGCGGATGGTGGAGCACCCCTGTCCACCTTGCCGCAAAAGGCAGTTTCTGGGACGCAAAAGCCATCGACCTGAACAACGATGCCCTCCTGGATGTAGTCGCCACATCCTTCGACGGGCGCGGAGTCCGCGCCTGGCTCCAGTTGCCCCGTGAGGAAGCAGTCGATTCGCCGGAGTTCATGGAACAAAGCTTCCAACTCCCGCACAAGGGCACCTACTACGTCATCGAAGCCGCCGATTTCAACAGCGACGAAAAACCCGACCTCGTCGCCGGAGCCACCGATGAAGGCGTCAAGGCCTGGTTTCAGACGGATGAAAAAGGCGTTGTTGAACCCTCGCCGCTGACGCGGGCGGTTGACATATCCCAGGAATTCCCCAGGCCGTTCGGCGAGGTGGACGAAGCACACCAGGACCCCAAGCAGAACCAGGTCTTCACCACCATCACGCGCGACGACGGCCTCAGCTATACTGAATACCGCATCGGCGTGGGCGACCGGCTCCACATCGAGATTTACCCCGGCCGCGTGGCCGACCCTACCGTTATCGAGAAAAAAGTAGAACCGTCCGGCGAACTGCTCATCCCGCTGGTCAGCCAGGACCCGCTTCGAATAGTCGACAAGTCGGGTGATGGCCTGTCGCCGTCTCAACTTCGCAGCCTGATCAAGGGCAAACTCGAAGACACCTTCAGGGCCCCCGCCGTTTCCGTTACCGTCGTGATATACAGAGCCAGGACTGCCAGCGCCCTCGGCGAGATACGCATGAAGCCCAACCAAACCCTTACCGGCCCGGGCCAGTATATACTCAAGGGCAAGACCCGCGTGCTCGATTTCATCGCCAAGCACGGCGGCTTCACCGACAAAGCAGACCTGACACGTGTCGAAATCCGCAACCAAAGCGGAGAAAAGCGTGTCGTTAACCTGTTCAAAGCCTTGTTCCAAAGTAAACTCAGCCAAGACGTAGTCCTCGATGACGGCGACGTCGTCACCATCCCGTCTACCGCCATAAGCGACCGGAAGGTCTATGTCCTGGGCCAGGTTGCCAGGCCGGGCGTGTATGACCTGAAGGCTAACATCAGGCTGCTCGAAGCTATTCAGCGGGCCAGCAGCTTCACCGTGAAAGCAAACAGAAAACAGGTTGTCGTCATCCGAGGCAAAAGGGACAACCCCGAGCTGTTCCAGATCAACATGCTCGAAATGCTCAAGACGGGCGACCTGAGCAAGAACATGCTCCTGGAAGACGGGGACATCGTCTTCGTCCCGAGAAACTGGATAGCAAACATCCGCGAGTTCTATTCGTGGTTCTTGCCACCATGGCGAACGGTACGAGATGTATATGACGACTGACTCTGACAGGTAATAATTGAA
The DNA here is from genome assembly GCA_030605345.1 of Candidatus Brocadiia bacterium. Taxonomy (GTDB): domain Bacteria; phylum Planctomycetota; class PUPC01; order PUPC01; family PUPC01; genus JAUWIN01. The sequence continues at coordinate 5,068 of JAUWIN010000051.1, read as the reverse complement.
TGGCGCAATACGAAATGGGCTTTCGCGACTACTGGCGCATACTTCGCAAGCGCAAGCTTGTGATTATTCTGATGTGTATCGGCGCCGGTGGGCTGACGTACCTCCTTAGCCAGCACGTCTTCCGCAGGCCGCCCAGGTTCACGGCAACCTGCGAGCTCAGTGTGCAGCTCGTCGAGTTTCCCACCTACCCCAAGTTCAGGCGGGTCAGCGCCGCGCAGGAAGCCAAGGTGGCGAAGAGCGAGATGCTCCTCCATAAAATGCTGTGGGCCGCCGAACACTTCCCATTCTACGCCGCGGCAGGCTGCCACCCTCTCCAGGGTTCCACCGAATCCAGAAAATCGCTGCTAGAGGCACTTCGAGGACTGGGCCTGCCCCCGGACACACGGGTGGCGGGGACTCGGGAGTTCGCATACCTGTTTGCAAATCAAGACTCGAACCGGTGGGCGGCAAAAATCCTAGCCGCCGCCAAGGCCCAGGAAAAAGCGGTGGCCTCTGCGCGTGGGAAAGAAGACCCTCTCGAGCGGGCCGCTTCACTGGAAAAGTTCCGACCGGACGGGTTTCTGCACAACGACAAAAAAATCCGCGAAAGGATTATCTCCCAGTTGCAAAACAGAACGACCATAGAGTGGGACAACATAACAAGCACTTTCGAAATCGAAGTCGAGACCACCGGCCGGGGCTTCAGCAAGGAAGATGAGCGGCTCGCCGGCGAGGCCGCAGTCCACCTCGCCGAAACGCTCGGCGCCGTCTACCAGGCCCCCACCGAATGGGAAAGCCGCCGGGTCGGAAGAAAAGAGCGCGGCCGCGTCGATGCTGAAATATCCGAACTAAGAGAACAACGCAAATCCCTCGAAGAGGACCGGCGCAAGAAGCAGGAAAAAATCGAGGCCAACACCGCCGGTGGCGAATATCAAGAGGCCCGCCTCACCTGGCGCTCCGCCGCAGACCAACTCAGCGCCTTGGAAGGGTACCTCGACACATTAAACCAATACATCGACGACCGGGCACAGATCAAGGCCGGCGCGGCGGACGAAAAAACATGCCCGCCCATCCCCACGCCAGCGCATATCGACGACGGAAACATCCGGGCGTTGTACAAGACATCAATTCTGATAGAGCAAGACAAAAACAACAAGTTGGAATTCTGCAAGCCCGACTCTCACGTCATCGCAGCCCTTGACCAGAAGATCGGCCGCACCGCCGCACAGTTGAGAAAAATCCTCCAAGGCGCCATCGAAAACGAAAAATCGCGCGTGGCGGCCGCCAGGAAGCGCTTTGAAAAAGCCAAGGAAGAACTGCCAATCGAGTTGCGGGCCGAAGTCAGCTCCCTGGACCAGAAAATCGGCGACCTTGCGGCCGACATTGCAAAGCGAAACAGCGACCGCAGCCGGCTGTCCCTGTTGCAGGAACAAGGCGTCCGGGCGGACATCATCGGCCGGCCCGGCATGTGGGAGGAGGCCGACCGAGCCAGCGCCGCGGCCAAGACCCTGGCCGGAGCATTTATCGGCCTCGTCCTCGGCGTGGTAATCGCCGTGCTTTGGGAAACCCTCGACCTCACCATCGGAACCATCGAGGAGGTCGAATCGTTCCTTAAAACTCGGGTGCTGGGCGTGGTGCCGCACATCGAGGTGGACCGGCTCGCCGCTGAAATCCGGGAGCGCTACGCCGAATCGGAGGCGGGATCCACCGACGCCGAACTCCAGCAGCGGGCCATGCTGGTCACCCTGTACGACCCCAAATCTGTCTCCGCCGAAGCCTTCAGGCACATCCGCACCGCCCTGGACTTCGCACCGGAGCAACACAAGCGCCAGGCCGCCCCGGGCGGCGAGGTGATCCTGACCACCAGCGCCACGCTTTATGAGGGCAAAACCATCGTCGCCGTCAACCTCGCCATGGTCATGGCCCAGAACAACAAGCGCGTGTGCCTGGTGGAGTGCGACCTCAGGCGACCGCAACTGCACCACATTCTCGGCATCGACAGAACGCCCGGGCTGCACGATGTGTTCATCGGGAAAATGGACTGGCGTCAGGCTAAGAGATCACTCAGCGACCTCCTGCTCGGCAAGATAGGTATGAAGGCGGCCGTCGGGACATCAGGTCTGGAAAACCTGACCGTTCTCACCTGTGGTACTGTCCCGCCTAATCCGGTTGAACTTCTCAACTCGGCCGAAACGCAGCGTCTGTTCGCCGAACTTCGCGAAGAGTACGACGTTGTGATTGTCGACAGCCCGCCCATACTGCCAGTGGCCGACGCAGCGGCGATCTCGCCATTTGTCGATGGCGTCATCCTAGTATACCGCGCCGGTTCTGCACCCCGCTCCGTCCTGGGCCGGGCGAACACCGAACTTGAGGCCGTCAACACCCGTCTCTTCGGCGTAGTCCTCAACGCCTTGCGGCCGACCGCCGGCGAGCTATCGGCCACTTATCCGTACAAGGGCTACGCCCGCAAAGCATACGCCTTGCCACAGGGAACGACGTCGCCCGGAGCAGCCGGCGAAGAGCAACGGGTTATTCCGCCAAGCATCCCCAAGACCGAAGGCGCACCCGACGCAGCACCACCGGTAGCCCGTGCCGGCGAAAGCGCAGAAGACCAGGCCATCCGCAAGGCCGACCGATTCCTCTCAAAGGGCAAGGTCGAACAGGCCCTGCAGATAGCGTACGACGCCGCGCAGTCGATACCGGAATCAATGAGCGTGCGGCTCCTCCTGGCAAGAGCCTGCGCAGCCGCCGGGCGGACGGAGGAGGCGCAGGCCGAACTTATCCGCGTGCTCGACATTGACCCTCGCAACCAGGAAGCACTCGAGCAGCTGGCGCAGATGGCGCTCGACGGGGGGTTAGAGAGGGAAGCGTTAAGGTGGTACGAGGAGATGCTTGACTTCGACCCTGAAAACGCGAAGGCACGCCAGCGGGCCGACGAGATTCGGGCCCGCGTTGGAGACTCCGGCCCTCAGACGGTTTGAGTTAGCGCCTCGGCGAATCCGCCGCGGGAGCCGAGGCCTGGCAGCGAAGTGGTCGCTTTTCGGACCGCCCGGAGTTTTTTATGGAAGCACCCGCCGGCTCCTGGCCCCACAACCTCGACACTGCGCCAAGCATTAGCCCCAGTCATCCGCCCGTCAGGCCAGGGCTCGCGATCACTGCCGGCTTGGTTGTCGTTCTCCTATCCATCACCCGGCTGTCTTACATGATGAACTGGTATTCCCTGGACTTGGCGCTTGCTGCGGCCATGTGCGTGGTTTTGGTGTTCCTGTGTTTCGTGCGGCTGAAGCTGGTTCTCTATGTCCTCATCTTTGCGTGTCTGTTCTCACCCGAATTGCGGCTCACCGAGATGCTGGGCCGGGCATCGAAGCGGGCTGTTACCATCCGCGTTGAGGACATCCTGCTGGTCGTCGTAGTAATTGCATGGCTGGCGCGAACGGCAGCCCACAAAGAACTGGGGCTGATGCTGCGCACGCCGCTGAACAAACCGATGCTTCTCTACGCCCTTGCCTGCGCCGTGGCCACAGCCGCAGGGATAGGTTACGGATGGGTATATGAACCCATTGCCGCCAGTTTGTTTGTCCTGAAATATATCCAATACTTCGTCCTATTCTTTATGATCGTGAACCACATAGATACTCCGCGCGATGTGCGCAACTTGGTGATTGCGGGGGTACTGACATATCTGGCCGTGTGCGCCTACGGTTTCATTCAGATTCCTCAAGGTGTCCGGCCGTCCACGTTCGCGGAACATCCCGGTGAGCCGAATACGCTTGCCGGATATCTGCTGCTAATGAGGGGTGTTTGTTCCGGGCTCCTGCTCGTCGCGAGGCGGCTGGGCCACAAACTGTGGTGGGGAGCCCTGTTCATGGCGGGGCTGGTCCTGTTGGCTTACACCCTCTCGCGGTCGGGCTGGGCCGGCTTGGCGGGCCTGCTGGCGGTTCTGGTGGTGTCCGGCCGGCACAGGCTGGCGGTGCTGGGAGGACTGCTGGTTATTGCCGCAACGCTGGTGCTGCTCCCTCCCCGTATCGAGTCGCTCCCCAGCCCCGTGAGGGGCCGCGTTCGCCAGACCGTGGGGGAGTATGAGACGTGGTACGGACCGCCAGAACCGGTTGTCCTTTTCGGCTGGAGGCTCGATGCTTCTGCCTGCGAGCGCTACCGGGCCTACGAAGGCGCACTCAAAAGCTGGGCGAAGCGTTGCTCCAGACATTGGGTCCCTCTACTGACCGGCTCAGGCGTGCTGGGAGCATGGCGTTTTGTCGACGGACAATACGTCCGCGTTCTTGTCGAGACCGGCCTGCTCGGTTTGCTGACTTTCCTGGCGCTTTTAGTTGCCATATGGCGGCATGTGTGGCGTTCGTATAAGGTGCTCCGCACCCCCTGGTACAAGGGGCTGGCCCTCGGCTACCTGGCGGGATTTGCCGGACTTCTCGTGCACGCGCTCGGTGCCAACACCTTTATCATCGTTCGGATCATGGAGCCATTCTTCATACTTACCGGCGTGGTGGTGCTTCTGCCGATGATCGAGCAGCGCGCGGCGGAGCAGGCCGCACAGGTGACAGCCTCGGAGAAGGAGGCCCCATGAACAAAGGGGAACCGGAAGCGCCAGCCGCAGGGTTCTGGTGCACCCTGGCCTGTCTGGCTTGGGCACTGGCGGTAGTAGGTGCCTACTGCATTACGTACGGCTTTTCGCTCGTTCAATACGCACGTGAGGCGGCGGGCCGGTTCCCGTTTCTGGCGCGGATTCTGGAAGGATTGCACCTGGATACCTGATGCTTGCCATTCTTGCCGTCCTGGCGCTCATTCTCGTCGGCGCTGCACTCGGGCGTCGGATTCTTCCGTTCTGCCGAGTCCAATGCGACTCATTCACCGAGGAGTTTTGCTTCTCCTCGGCACTCGGCCTGGGCGTGTTTTCGCTCGCCATAATGGCTGTGGGCTTCCTGGGCGAACTCAACAACCGCGCGGTGAGCTTCGGGTCCCTTGTCGTCGTTTGCCTGTTGGTTCCGGGCGCAATAACTCTGACGGCGGATATTGTGCGCAGAGTTCGCGCCGGCGGCCTGCCTTCGCTGAATCTGTTTCAGTGGGTCCTGGT
>JAUWIN010000078.1 GCA_030605345.1 Candidatus Brocadiia bacterium | reverse complement strand
CGATACGATACTGGGATTATGACATCTCGGACTGGGATAACATCACCAACGGCACCATGGGGCTGGATTACGAGCTTTCCTACCTGACCTCAGGCGACCTGACCGGCTACACGGTGCTGACGACTCTCGCCATGGCAGGTGACTGCGACCTGGACGGTGATGTGGACTGGGCAGACTACCAGTTACTGGAAGCGGGTTTCGGAACCGGAACAACCTGGGCGCAAGGTGACTTTGACGGAGACGGCCACGTGGACTGGGCGGACTACCAGCAACTCGAGGCCAACTTCGGAGAGACATTCGGGCAGACGGGGGTCGGTGTGCTGGGCGACCCCATCCCAGAACCCGCCGGCCTAGTGCTGATCAGCCTCGGACTGCTGGCTATGCGCCGCAAGAGGACGTAGAGCCTATCTGAAAGGCCCAAGTTCATCGCGGCACGGTTTTGAGCAGGGGCGGAGCGCTTTACCCAAGGGTGACCGCCGGTCGCCCCTACACCTATCCCGTGTTCCTCGGCACACCACTGATACCCTCGCGGCAGGAACTCTCCCGCGTTCTTCCAAACATTGTCTGAATCATAGCACTGTGCCCATTGCAAAGGACATCGGCGGCGCTACAATCGGCATCGCGCCATCAGTCGTTCGGTCGGCAGTGGATTGAGGGCAGAGAAGATGAAGGCGGCGATGTTCCACGGGCACGAGGACGTGCGGCTGGAGGAGGTGGACGTGCCGCAGGTCGGTCCGGGCGGGGTGCTTGCCAGGGTCGAAGTGGCACTCACCTGCGGGACGGATCGGAAGATGTATCTTCGTGGTCATCCGCTTTTCGAGCCGCCGTTCGTGTTCGGGCACGAGTTCGCCGGCACGGTGGTGGAGGTGGGCAGCGAGGTGGAAAACGTAAAACCGGGGATGCGGGTAGTCGCGGCAAACTCCGCGCCCTGCGGCAGGTGTTTCTATTGCGTCCGCGGCGCACAGAGCATGTGCGAAAATCTCTATCTGCGGCTGAGCGGCGCGTTTGCCGAATACATCGACATTCCGCCCCCGCTGGTGCAGAAGAACATGCTTGAGATACCGGAGGGGGTGTCTTTTCGAGACGCAGCGCTGGTCGAGCCGCTCGCCTGCGTCGTTCACGGCATCGAACGCTCAGGGATTCGGCTGGGCGATACGGTGGTCATAAACGGGGCCGGGCCCATCGGCCTGATGTTCGTCCGGCTGGCATCGCTCAGGGCGGCCTGCGTGATAGTGACTGACGTGCGGGACGACCGGCTGGTCCGGGCGAAGCAACTCGGCGCGGACGTTACAATCAACGTCTCCTCCATAGAGGACCCCGTGGCTGCGGTCAGGGAGGTGGCGAATGACGGGCGCGGAGCCGACGTTGCCATCGAGGCGGTCGGCCTCCCCGCGCCCTGGCAGAATACCATCCGGATGGTGAGAAAGGGCGGGGTGGCGAACCTGTTCGGCGGGTGTGCGTCGGGCACTACAATCACCGTGGACACGGCGCTCGTCCACTATTCTGAGGTCCAGATACGCGGGGTGTTTCACCTCACGCCGAAGACCGTGGTGCGCGCACTGGGGCTGATATCGGAAGGCGTGGTGACTTCCGAGCAACTGGTCACCTCGGAGCTGCCGCTCGATCGGCTCGACGAAATCCTGCGGCTGCTGGTGAGCCACGACAACCTGAAGACCGCCGTCCGCCCTTGAGGAAAAAGTACAGATGACTTGAAGAGGGGCGATTGAGATTTTGGCGGCCCCTGTTATACTGCGTCCTGATAATCCACAACAACGTCGCCGGGGACAAATGATGAACAGGCCCAGCTGGGACGAGTACTTTTTGAGGATAACCGAAGAGGTGGCCAAGCGGTCCACCTGTTTGCGGCGACAGGTCGGCGCTATCCTGGTGCGGGATAAACGCATCCTGACGACGGGTTACAATGGCGCGCCGCGCGGGCTGGCGCACTGCGAGGACGTCGGCTGCCTGAGAGAAAGAAAGAACGTGCCCTCCGGCGAGCGACAGGAGCTCTGCCGCGGACTCCACGCTGAAATGAACGCGTTCCTCCAGGCGGCCAGTTTCGGCATATCCACAGAGCAGTCCACCCTCTACGCGACGGTTTACCCCTGCTCGCTGTGTGCGAAAATGGCCGTGAACGCTGGCGTTGTGAGGATAGTGACCGCGGGGAACTACCCCGACGAACTGGCCAAAGAGATTCTGACAGAAGCGCGGATCAAGGTTGATGTGATAACCGGTGACGAGGGTGGCGCGTAGGCGCCGCGCGGTCGCGACGGGGGAGGCAATTTTTCTCGAATTTTACGTAAAACTTCGGAAAAAAATTTGCGCCTCGGGAATTGTGTGATATAATTCCCCTGTCGCAAGATATGGGGGCTTGGCCTCTGGGATACCCTATATGACGTGGCCTATGCGTTTAGTTATAAGTTTTTGCAGTCCCGTATTGCCTGCCTCGGAAAACGAGCAGGTCGTAAGACTGTGCAGCTCAACCACTTGAGGACAGCCGGGCGTCGGAGCGGGCGCCCGTTGGTTGCCGTGAATTGCCCTTTCTGTAAAGCAGATACCGACAAGGTCGTCGATTCCCGCGCTGCGGACGACGGCTTCGCCATCCGGCGCCGCCGCGAGTGTCTGGCCTGCGGCAAACGCTACACCACATACGAGCGACCCGGCGAGATACCGCTGAGAGTCATAAAAAAGGACGGTTCGAGGGTGCCGTTCGACCGAGCGAAGCTGCTCGCGGGGATACTGAAGGCGTGCGAAAAGCGCCCTGTGCCGACCAGTGCGCTTGAGCGGATTGTCGAGAACGTCGAGCGTGAAGCCCGGAAGATGCCCGAGAACGAGATTCCGTCGCGCACCATCGGCGAAACGGTGATGGCGGGCCTGAAAGAAATCGACCACGTGGCCTACGTCCGCTTCGCCTCTGTCTATAGGGATTTCAAAGACGTGAACCAGTTCCTGAACGAGCTCAGGCCGCTCCTTCAGAAAAGCCGCACGCCGGTCAGATGAGAGGAGAGATCAGACCAATGCCAAAGTTACACAAGGTAGTCAAGCGCGACAACAGGCTCGTCCCTTTTGACAGCGGCAAGATTGCCGATGCCATCTACCAGGCCGCCACCGCGGTGGGTGGAGAAGACCGGCAGACTGCCGAGGACCTCGCCGAAATCGTTACCGTGTTCCTCGAAAACAATTACCACGACGATGACCCTCCGGGGATCGAGGACATCCAGGACCTGGTCGAAAAGACCCTCATCGAGACCGGCCACGCCAAGACCGCCAAGGCCTACATCATATACAGGGAAAGGCGCGCCAGGCTCAGGGACATGCTTCGGGTGAGGAAGGCTGTGCGCCCCGACAGGAACACTACCGACATCTCGCTGCAGGTGGACCCGGGCTCCCGCGACGAACTGTTGAGTTGGGATAAGAACAGGATCGCCACGGCACTCGTCAAGGAGGCCGAACTGGAGGGGTCCGCGGCGCACGAAGTGGCCAGCGCCGTGGAAAAGAAAGTTTTCAACTCCGGCATCCGCCGCATCTCCACAACACTTATCCGCGAACTGGTGGACAACGAACTGTTCGAGCGTGGATACGAGCGGTCGCTCCAACGCCAGACGATGATAGGGGTTCCGAAGTATGACATCAACCAGCTTATTTACTCCAAGAGCAACGAGAACAGCAACATCCCCGCCAATAATCCCGAAATGATCAACCTGACCATAGCCGAACACGTGCTGAAGCAGTTCGCACTCGAAAATCTGTTCTCTGATGAAGTGGCCGAGGCGCACAGGCAGGGCAAGATTCACATCCACGATCTCGGCTATCCCACCCGCGTCTATTGCTCGTCCCACTCGCTCGAATACCTGAAGAAATACGGGCTGGACTTACAGAACCTCGACACCTCCTCCGCCCCGGCCAAGCACGCCCGCACTCTCACCGGGCACCTGAACACCTTCCTCGCCTCCATGCAGGCATATTACGCCGGTGCCCTCGGAATTGCCTATATCAACGTCCTCTATGCGCCGTATCTCGAAGGTATGGGCCGGGAACAAATGCTTCAGGAGGCGCAGCACCTCATCTTCTCCGGCTCACAGAACGCATTCTCCCGCGGCGGCCAGGCGCTTTTCCTCGACTTCAACATCCACACCGGCGTCCCGGGCTACATGAAGAACCTCGAAGCCATAGGGCCCGGCGGCAAGCCCACCGGCAGGACATACGGCGACTACGAACAGACAGCGATAGAGTTTAGCAAGGCCATGCTGGACGTCTGGCGGGCCGGAGATGTTAACGGCCACGTGTTCGCCTTCCCCAAGTGCGACTTCCACATCACCGAGGACACCTTCTCCGACCCCAGGCAGTACGAGGTATTCGAATACGCTTGCCAGGTGGCCAGTGAGAACGGCAGCCCTTACTTTGTGTTCGACCGCGACGAAGTCACCCTCAGCGCCTGCTGCCGGCTCCGCACAGCGATCGAGGACAACTACATGCTCCAACACCCGGAAAGCATGCGGTTTTGCGGGTTCCAGAACGTGACCATCAACCTGCCGCAGGCGGCCTACCGCGCCGGCTACCGCAACGTGGACAGGCTCCTCGCCGAGATAGAATCGATGATGCAAATCGCCATGCAGGCACACCTGCAAAAGCGCAAGTTCATCTCCCAGATGATGGCCACTCCGGGCATGCCGCTGTGGCAGGTGGGCAAAAAGGCCGCCGACGGAAGGCCCTACATCGACCTCGACGCCGCCACCTACATCATCGGGCTGATCGGCCTGAACGAATGCCTCAAATACATCACAGGCCGCGAACTCCACGAGGGCGACGACATGGTCAGGCTGGGCCTGAAGGTCATCGCCTTCATGAACATCAAGGCCAAGGAACTCGGCAAGAAGTACGGGATGAAGGTCTCGCTCGAAGAATCCCCCGCCGAGAGCGCCGCGCGGCGCCTCGCCAAAATCGACCTCCACAACTTCCCCTGCGCCCGCGACTACGTCCAGGGAACCATCGACGACGACGAATACTATTACACTAACAGCATCCACCTCCGCGCAGACGCCCCCGTCGACATGCTCACTCGCATCCGGATTCAGAGCAAGTTTCATCCGCTAATCGAGTCCGGAGCAATCATACACGCATTCGTGGGCGAGAACCTGCCGTCCAGAGACAGCATCGCCAACCTGGTCAGGAAAACCTTTTACAACACCCAAGCCGCACAACTTGCCATCTCGCCCGAATTCACCATCTGTAACCCGTGCGGCAAGATGTCGCTGGGGCTTTCGGACACCTGCCCCGCCTGCGGCTCGACGGACGTCTACGGGATAACGCGAATCGTCGGCTATTACAGCCGAGTCCACAACTGGAATAAATCAAAACTCGGCGAATTGCACGACAGACAAAGACGTGACTATGCCCCCGACAGCGAGGCCGCCACGCCGAGCACCACAGCCGCCGAGCAGGCGGCTCCATAACCAACGCCCGCACACGACACACAGGTCAGGGAGGTCCGCCGAGAATGGCTGACAAAAAAGTACTCATCTTCGGCAAGCAGAGCTGCGCCAAGTGCACCACCACCAAAAACAAAGTCGGGCACTACGTCAGCAAGTGGGGACTCGACGAACAGGTCAGCGTCATCTTCGTGGACATGGACACCCTGGACGGCCTGAGCGAGGGCGCTTTCAGGGACGTATGGGAGGTCCCCACCACCATCGTCGAACAAAAGCACGACATCCTCGCCAGATGGGACGGCAAGGTGCCGCAGAGCGACTCGCTCCGCAACTCGCTCCTGGGCTGAAGGCGCCCGGTCGGCAAGCCACTCCAATATGGCCTCTCCGTGCCCCTCTACCCTCCGCCAGAATTGTAAGTAATTGTAACTCCTTTTGCAGGCCCGGCGCGTAACCTCCTGCGCAGCCAGCGCTTACGACATTGCTCTTCCCACCTGGCCGTGGCCGGCACCATTCCCGCCGATTTTGCTGGAACAAAACCAGATTTCGAGCGTTTAATACTACACAAGCTTTGTTTGGCGGCCGAACGGGACAGGCACAATGAAGGATACAGTTGAACAAGCAGGCACCACGGCGAAGGACTGCCGCAACCCGCCTGCGGCGCGCCCCACACGCCTCATCTGGGGACTTGCGGTTCTCCATAGCCGCCGCAACGCACCCGACCCGGCAGGCTCGCCAGCCGCCTCCACCGAAAGGAGCGGACACAATGAGCATAAGAAACACAGAACCCGATAAGAAGTGGATGACATGCCTCCGATGCGGCAGGCGGATGTACACCGACATATATCACCGCCTGTGCCGCCGCTGCAGAATGAGAAACGAACAAGTCAGCCACAGGGTCAACCGGGTGTCGGACGAACTCGCCTCGCTCATCCGCCAAGGCGGATTCGACGACATCTGGTAGGCCATTGCAAACGGCGAGCACCTCTCTATAATCTTCTCAGTCGTTCCCGCCAGAGGCGGGCCTTTGGTCCGCCAGAGGCGGAACGGGTTGCTAATCCAACTATGGGAGGTCCGAAGGTGAAAAATAGAAGAATATTTTGGCGTGCCACGGTCACATTCGCCCTTATCGTATTGGTTGTGGGTCTGAACGCGCTCCCGGCGAAAGCGGACGATAAAGATCAAGACATACTCCGCGCCCTCAGCCGCGCCATCGCAAAAGTCGCCGCAGACGCCAGGCCCGCCGTCGTCAGCGTCTATACCACCAGAACCGTAAAGATAATGACGCCAAGCTTCCCGGATTTCGACCAGTCCCCATTCCAGTTCCGGTTCCGCTTCAGGTCACCCTTCGAAGACTTTTTCCGTCAGCCTAACCGTGACCGAAATCAGCCCCAACAGCGAGAGTTCCGCCGCAGGGGCCTCGGGTCCGGTTTCATCATCGACGCCGAAAAAGGCTACATCGTCACCAACACCCACGTGATTGAAGGAGCCGACGACATCAAAGTCCGCCTTGCGAACAAGAGGGTGCACGCAGGAAAACTTGTCGGCGCCGACAAAAAAACCGACCTCGCAGTCATACAGATTGACGCACAAAACCTCCAGGAGCTCGAGCTCGGCGATTCCGACCGCCTCCAGGTCGGCGAATTCGTCCTCGCAATAGGAAGCCCCTTCGGACTCCGCGAAACCGTCAGCACAGGCATCGTCTCCGCAAAGGGAAGGTCCAACCTCGGAATCGAAGACTACGAAGACTTCCTCCAGACCGACGCCGCAATCAACGTGGGCAACTCCGGCGGCCCACTCGTCAACATCGACGGCAAAGTCGTCGGCGTCAACACCGCCATCATCTCCAAATTGGGCGGGTCCGTCGGAGTGGGCTTCGCCATCCCCATCAACATGGCCAAGACCATCATCAACCAACTCATCCATTCCGGCAAGGTCACCCGCGGCTGGCTCGGCGTCCAAATCCAAGACCTCACCCCCGAGGTAGCCGAAAAGTTGGGGGTTGAGCAGAGCACGGGGGCGCTCGTCACCAAGACCCTCGAAGACACCCCCGCCGCGGCAGCTGGCATGAAAGCCGGGGACATAATCGTGGGGTACCGTGGCGACGAGGTCCCGAACGTAACAAAGCTCCGCTCCAAGGTCGCCGCCACCGCACCCGGCACAACCGTCGAAATCGTCGTCCTCCGCGACGGCAAGAAAAACACACTCACCGCCAGGGTCGGCAAACTCAGCGACAGCGTAGTCGCCGCCGCCCTCGGCGGCACGACGGCCAAGGCACTCGGCCTGACCGTCCAGGCACTGACTCCGGAGCTGAGCGAACGGCTCGGAGTGAACGTAAAGTCGGGTGTCGCCGTCACCGCAGTTGACGGAGGCAGCCCTGCCGCCGGAAAGGGCATCAAGCCCGGCGACGTCATCATCGAAGTCCAGCGGCGCCACGTAGGCAGCGTCGCAGAGTTCGAGGCGGCGCTCAAAAAGGCCGACCTGAAGAAAGGCGTTCTTGTCCTGGTGGCGAACCGCCGCGGCAACCGGTTCGTCGTACTCAAGGCGAAAAGCGACTGAAGCGCAATTCGGGCCGCGCCCGATGCAGGGCCGCGGCACCCGGGCCTACGGCCCGCCGTAGGCGGCGTGGTCTGGCCGGGATCACCCCGGTTTTTCAACCACACACCGCCGACCTCTTCCCTCCATCGCTCACTGCCTCACGCAGAAGCTCAGTGCCCGGCACTGGTGCTACGTAACAACTTCGCAGAGTAGCAAGCGGGCGCAGCTCTGCTCCCGGGACGTTGCGTGAGAGCAACACGGCGTTTTCATGCTGCTTTCCGGCAACATGGAGCTAAGTCCCGCCTCCGCAGGCACCTACGCTGTTTTCTACCCAGATTGCGACTTTTCATGTGTATTTGACGCAACATGCCCCACTTCCCGTCGCCTGCCGGCTCCTTTTGTAAGTCCTTATTGTCCAGGAGCTTAGGGTTTTTCCTCTAAATTTACCCACCGTTGGCATGGAATTTGCATATTTTCCCGTAACAGTAACAATGAGGAGGGCGTTTGGCCGGTCCCTGCTTCTGGCAGGTCGATCCAGCGGTCGGTCGAACTGTGGCGCTGCTCGACCTGCAAGGCGACCATCGAAGACGTGAATCTCGAGATGCATTTTGATGCGTCTGAGCCACACAGGAACGCACCCTTCACGTTCACCTTATGATCGTGACAGAGCCGTCAAAAAGGCCCGCGATGCTCATGGGCTGCAGTTCATCCGGGAAATCCCGGTCAGTTCAAAGGGGGCAAAAATGACGAAAACAAAAGTAATGACAATGTGTGTGGCGGCAGCGGTTCTTCTGCTGGGAACAAACCTCGCCCAAGCGGATTATATCTACTGGAAGGCGGGTACCGGCAACTGGTCAACCGGTTCAAACTGGGACAATGACGAACCCGGCTCCTTCGCCTACGCATACATCAACAACGCGGGAACCGCACAAATCCCCGCGGCGAATGATGAGTACTGTGAGCAGCTCTATCTGGGAGAAGATTGCGGCGACAGCGGAACAGTCGGTATGAGCGGAGGAAGCCTGTCAATCAGCAGCTACGTCTATGTCGGCGACGGTGGCACCGGCACCCTGAATATCACCGCCGGCGGAGCGGTCAGCAACCAAGACGGTGCCTACATCGGCATGTCCTCCGGCTCGACCGGCGAGGCTACAGTCGACGGCGCCAGCTCGACGTGGACGATCAGCGGCGGTTACTACAACAACAACCTCTATGTCGGCGACGGTGGCACCGGCACCCTGAATATCACCGGCGGCGGAGCGGTCAGCAACGAAGACGATGCCTACATCGGCATGTCCTCCGGCTCGACCGGCGAGGTTACAGTCAACGGCGCCGGCTCGACGTGGACGAGCAGCGATGAGCTCTACGTCGGCAGAAAAGGCACCGGCACCCTGAATATCACTGGCGGCGGTGAGGTGACTGTCGAGCATGACACCTGGGTATCTCAGGATTCCGGCTCGTCGGGTACGATCCACCTTGACAATGGGACACTTACCACAGGTGGTCTTCTCTGCGGTATCAATGATCTTACCGGTACGGGTACGATTAACACCCACGGCCTGGTCAGTGATGTGGATTTGGTTTTTGACGCTACGCATGGAGTGAGCCAAACCTTCACGATTCATGACAACCCGGGGCAGAATATTACGCTCAATTTGGATGTCGATGGCTCCGGTTCTATGGGAGCAGGATTCAGCAGCGACGGAACGATGAGCATTTCAGATGGAAGAGTGGTTGAATCTACTGACGGCTACATCGCCTACAAATCGGGCTCGACCGGTGAGGTTACAGTTGACGGCCCGGGCTCGACATGGACGAACGCCGGTTACCTCCTTGCCGGCGACAGGGGCACCGGCACCCTGAATATCACCGGCGGCGGAGCGGTCAGTAGCAACAGTGCCTACATCGGCTACTACTCCACCTCGACCGGCGAGGTTACAGTCAACGGCCCCTGCTCGACGTGGACGAATAACGGTTCGCTCGCCGGCGGCATAGAAGGCGACGGCACCCTGAATATCACCGGCGGCGGAACGGTCAGCAACGGCCATG
>JAUWIN010000118.1 GCA_030605345.1 Candidatus Brocadiia bacterium | reverse complement strand
TTTCCCGTGGAGCTCGCTGCGCTTGAGTTTTTTCTTCAGCCATTGGCCCTGGTGCATGGAGCGGCCGGCGTCCACTATGTGATTGGGCAGGCTTATCATCAGGGCGAACGCCATCTCAGCCACCGCAATGGCGGAGGCCTCAGGGGTGTTGTGCACCGCGATGCCTTTTTCACGGGCATAGGCCCGCTCCACGTTGTCCAGCCCCACCCCGCCGCGGATGACAAGTTTCAGGTTGGGGGCGGAATCCATGTAGTCTTTGGTAACCCTGGTCTTACTGCGGACCAATACGACTTCCGCCTCCGGCAGGCGAGCCTTGTCATCGGTCACTTCGCCGTATTTCGAAAGCTTGTCCGGAAGGCCGGGGTCGAACGCGTCTGAAACCAGGATCACCATATCGAATTCCCTTCTCTCTATTCCGTCAACAGATTAACAACCATGCCGCTCCGGAGTTTAGGTTCAAACCAGGTCGATTTGGGCGGCATAACTTCCCCCGCATCGGCGACGTCCAATAATTGCTCCATGGAAGCGGGGTAAAGCGAAAAGGCTATCTTGTATTTCCCCGAATCAACCAGCCTGACCAGCTCTTCGGTGCCTCTGATTCCGCCGACGAACCGGATGCGTTTGTCGGTCTTCGGGTCGGTTATTCCGAGCACCGGAGCGATGAAATTCCTGTCGAGGATGGCGGCGTCGATCGAGCCGGCCGGGGCGTCGGGGTCGAAGCTGCCTTCCCTGGATTTCATCAGATACCATTTCCGCTCGCAATAAAGCGCGAAAGTGTGCGGCTGTTCGGGGATTGTCTGCCCGTCGCAAGGGCTGATATCAAACTTTTCGGACGCTGTTTCGAGCACCTGCTCCAGGGTCAGACCTTTGAGGTCTTTGACCACCCGGTTGTATGGCAGGATATTCAGTTGGTCGTCAGGGAAAATCACGTTGAGGAAGAAGTTGTAAATTTCCTCACCGGTATGGTTTGGGTTTTTCTCCCTGGCCCGACGGCGTACCTCCGAAGCGGACCGGGCGCGGTGATGTCCGTCGGCGATATATAAATGCGGGACCCTGGCAAAGGCGTCGATTATTTCTCTGATTGGGCCGTCCGTGTCCACCACCCAAAGTTCGTGCCGCACGCCGTCGGCGGCGGTGAAGTCTGTTCCGGCCCGGCCAGTCGCTATTCTTTCAAGGACCTGGTCGGCCTGACCGTCATGTCGAAACGCGCAGAACACCGGGCCGACCTGGGCCTCGAGGTAAGAGATGTGGTCTGCCCTGTCGTTGACTTTCTCCGGCCGGGTATGTTCGTGTTTTTTGATTTTGCCGCGGTCATACTCATCGACCGGGCTCAGCGCCACTAACCCGAGCTGGCTGTGGTTGCCCATCGTGATCCGGTAGAGATAAAAGCACGGCTTCCGGTCGCGGACCATCAAGCCCTGATTTACCAATCGTGCCAGGTTGTCCTTGCCGCGCCGGTAAACCTGCTCGCTATACGGGTTGACGCTTTCACCAAATTCCAGCTCGGCCTTGTTGACGCGCAGGAACGAATCAGGGTTCTCCCTGACAATCTCCCTGGCCTCGCTTGCGCTCAATACGTCGTAGGGCGGAGAGGCAACCCGCTTGGCGTGTTCGGGACTTACTCTCAGACCCTTGAAGGGCCTTACGACGCACACTTGCACCTCCGTCTGCCCCGGCCGAACATCATCGGCCGCGGGGAGAACTTTATAACACAAGCGTTCCAGAATTCAACCGCTTTCTCCCACCGGCCCTCCAAATGGCATTGCGGAGGACACAGTGTCGGCGCCTCAATCAATTAACTACGTTAATCGGGGCTCCGGCGATAAATGCGGCTACGTTCTCCGCGGTTACTTCCATCAAGCGTTTCCGGGCGGCGAGCGTGGCCCAGGCTATGTGCGGTGTGATGACCATGTTCCGCGCCGTCAGGAGCGGGCCGTCGGATGCGATCGGCTCGACCGCAGCGCCGTCGGCCGCCGCGCCCGCGATGCGCCCGCTGTTCAGGGCCTCGACAAGGTCTTGTTCGACGACCAGCCCGCCGCGCGCGGTGTTGACGAGAAATGCGTTCGGCTTCATCGTGCTCAGCAGCCGCGCGTTCACCATTCCCTTATTTTCGGCGGTTTGAGGGCAATGAAGGCTGACCACGTCGGCCTCGGCGAAGACCTCCGCGGTGCTCCTCCAGGCGAACGGTTCGTAAACTGGCGGGCCGAGCTTTCTGCCACGACTTGCCAGGACATCCATCCCGAAGGCGTGGGCAAGTTCGCCGACCCGCCGGCCAATGCGACCGAACCCGACGATCCCCATCTTCTTGCCGCAAAGTTCAATCAGCGGCGACTGCCAGAAGCAGAAATCGCCCTGCCGACGCCACTCTCCGTTCTTCACCGCCCGGTCGTGCAGCCCCACCTGATGGCACAGCTCCAGCAGCAGGGCGAAGGTGAACTGTGCGACGGACTCAGTGGCATACGTGGGGACGTTCGATACCAGGATATTTCGCCGCCTTGCGGCACGGGAGTCAACCACGTCGTATCCGGTTGCGAGCACGCAAACGAACCTCAGCTCCGGCAGTTCAGAGAGGGCCTCGGCCGAAAGCGGAGTCTTGTTTGTCAGCACTACCTCCGCGCCGCCGGCGCGCTCGACGACCTGCTCGGCAGGCGTCCGGTCGTACACCGTCAACTCGCCCAGCCGCGCCACCTCGTCCCACGGGTTATCCCCGGGGTTCAGCGTATATCCGTCGAGAACGACGATGCGCATTTGTGCCTCCTCTCCACGCCAGGCATAAAACGTCGAAAAAACTGGGCGGTAGATTTACAAAGGCGCTGAGCAAAAAAGAGCCCCGAAGCGCCCGCGCCAACTAATTGCCGAGGGCGGGCGGGGTCATCGTCATGATCTTTCTTGCCAAGTCGGGATGGGCGGCGATGAAGCGCAGTTCGTCGTCCGTGAGCGGCTTTTGTGTGTGGACGTTGGCGTATCTTGCCAACTCCAGGATTTCGCGGGCCTCCTCGTCGCTGTGGAACTCGATCTCGAGTTTTCCGTACACGTCGCGAAATCCGCGGATGCCGCTATACTCGCCGACGGTGATTTCGCGTCCGGTCTCGATGGTCTCCGGCTCGCCCCGGCCCAGTTCCTCGTAGTTGTAAAGCTCGTAGTTCCGCCGGTCCTTCAGCGCTCCGTCGGTGTGGATGCCCGACTCGTGAGCGAACGCGTTTTCGCCCACCCCCACCTGATTGCACGGGATAGGCACCCCGAACGCATAGGAGACATACTTTGCCAACCGCCACGCCTTGCTGAGGTCAATCCGCTCGTCGAGGGTGTATTTGCCTTCCATGCCGCTTGATTTTTTGAGTGCGAGGATGACCGAGACCAGGTCTGCGTTGCCCGCTCGTTCGCCCATACCGTTGACCGCGGTGTTGATGTAGGCGTCCACTCCGCCGTCAACGGCGCCCTTGGCGCCCGCGATGGAACAGGCCACGGCCATCCCCAGGTCGTTGTGGCAGTGCAGTTCGAGCGCCAGGCCCACCTCCTCGGCCAGCATTCGGCAGCGGTCATATATGGTCATCGGGTCGGAGTATCCGAGCGTGTCGCAGTAGCGCAGCCGGTCCGCCCCCACGTCCTTCGCCGTGCGGGCGAAACGAAGCAGGAACTCGTCGTCCGTCCGCGAAGCATCCTCGGCGTTCACCCCCACGGTAACCGCCCCCAGTTTCCTGGCCAGTTCCACGCTTCTCGTCGTCATATCCAACAGATTCGGCACCGAGGGGTCATCTTCCGGGGCTCGCACGAGGCGGCCGCGAAACTTGCCCTGCGTCATCTGCTTCGACGTCGAAATCGACAGATTAATGTGCTTCAGGCAGTTGTTGGCGAACGATGCCTCTATTTCCTTCTCCCGCATCGGGCACCACCCGGCGAGAATAATCGGCGCCAGCACCCCTTCGGCTGCGAGTTCAAGGTTCGCCGCGACGTAGTTCATCTCGTGAAGCGTGTACGGAAAGCCAAACTCGCTCTGATACACCCCCATCCCGTTGAGGTAGATGTTGATGATGGTCTTTTCCAGTTTAGCCAGGCCAAGCCGGGAGGTCTGGACCCCGTCGCGGTTCGTCACGTCGATGATGTAAATCTTCGGCATATTGTCCTCTGCTCCGCTCCAAATCCCGTGCATCATACCAATGACGTATCGCCCAACACGAGCACCGCGTATCATATCATGCGCAGGCTGTTTTCTATTCAAAAAAATGAGGCCCCTCACTACTATTGAGTCATGTATAGTGAAAGGAACGCCTCTGTTTTGCCGACATACACTGTATGAGACCGAAGGAAGCCCGTCAGAACTGGAGGCACGCAAGGGGCGGCGTGCCGCCGGCTCGCAGCAGCCACTGGCCGGGAGGGACGAATGGGCCTTGACAAACCGAAGGGAGGTGAACAGAATACCCTTGGCCGGTGAAACGGACACGAGCAATGCTCTCTGAGCAACTCGCGAGGGATAGCCGGCCAGGGTTTCGGCAACATGCCGAGGCGGGGGCAGCGGCAAACTGCTCCCGTCGCCCCTTCGAGCCCGTTGCCGATTCCCCCATATGCCTTCAGAAAACTCCGCGGTCTGGGCCGGAGCCCCAGCCTCGGGGTCCCAGGCAGCTCCCGCAGGTTCCGGAGTTGCTTATTGGCGTGAGGCGTTTGTCCAATTTACCCTGAACCAAGACAGTTG
>JAUWIN010000029.1 GCA_030605345.1 Candidatus Brocadiia bacterium | reverse complement strand
GATGTACACGCTCCGCGAGTTCACCAAGACGCCATCCGATATTGCGAAGACCCTGAAGCAGGTCCGGGAGATTGGATACGAGGCGATACAGGTCTCGGCGTTTGGCCCCATCGAGAAGAAGGAATTAGCGAAGATTCTCGACGGCGAAGGGCTCCGCTGCGCCGCCACGCACGTCGGATTCGAGGAGATGCGCGACGAGACCGAGCGCGTGGTTGAGGAGCACCGGATTCTGGGTTGCGAGTATCCCGCCATCGGCATGCTGCCGGATGAATACCGGAGTGCCGATGGTTTCCGGAAGTTCGCCGGGGAGATGTCGGAGGTGGCGGCAAAAGTCGCCCAGCACGGCCTGACGTTCGGCTACCACAACCACAGTTTCGAACTGGAGAAATTCGGCGACCGCACCGGGCTCCAAATCCTGATGGAAGACAGCGACCCCGAGACCGTGACGTTCGAAATCGACACCTACTGGATACAGCACGGCGGCGGCTGCCCCGTCTCCTGGATCAGGAAGGCCTCCGGTCGCATCCCGCTGCTCCATTTGAAGGATATGACAATCCTCGACGGCGAGCAGGCAATGGCCGAGGTCGGCGAGGGCAACCTCGACTGGCGGGGCATACTAGACGCCGCCAAAGCCGCGGGAACGGTGTGGTACCTGGTCGAGCAGGACACCTGCCAGCGCGACCCGTTCGAGAGCCTCGCCATCAGCCTGAAGAACCTGGGGGCGATGGGGTTAGAGTGACGAGGGGGCGCAGGCAGTGAACTTCATCGCCTGCGCCGGTGGTGTTCCGTGAATTACCTTCTACCCCCCAATCGGGTTATTCCTCCTGTATTTGCTTCATCCGGGCGCTCACCAGGCGCATCACGACGAGGTATCCGCCGAATGCTGCGGCGAGACCAATCAGCCAGCCGAGCGACTGAGCCGGGTGGCGCCCGATGGTAGCGGTCTGATAAAACGCCACAGCCACCATCCAGGCGAGCAGGGTGAGGTAGCCGACGACGAAGGCCGGCCAGCGCAGGTTGGTCTCGCGGTAAATGGCGGCCATGGCGGCGACACACGGCGCGTAGATGAGCACAAACAGCAGGTAAGCATAGGCGCCGCGGCCGCCGTCGAAGTATTTTTTCATCGCCGCGTAAGTGCCGCGGCCCACGTCATCCGGCCGCTCTTCCGCTGCGTCCTTGATGCCCAAGGGGTCGAGGGTCGTGCCAATCGGCTCTCCTCCGAACGACTGGCGAAGGTTGGCGGGGATGCTGGCGAAGGCGCCGCGGACCTCGGCCCAGAAGTCGAACGGCGGTTCTTCGGTGTTCCGCTCGGCCAACGCTGATGTATTCATCTGGCCGTATAACGAATTAAGGGTGCCCACCACGGCCTCCTTTGCGAACATGCCGGTGAACAGCCCGACCGCCGCGGGCCAGTTTTCATCCTTGATCCCCATGGGCCTGAACAGCGGGACGATCCGGCGGCCGATGGCGGCGAGCATAGAATCGCTCCTGTCTTGGTGACCGAAGGTGAGGTCGGTCCCCAGCGAATTCAGAAAACTCATTACCATAATGACCACCAGGATCACCTTGCCGGCTCGGACGGCGAAACCCCTGAGGCGGTGCCAGGCGTGGACTACAACCCCCTTGATGGTGGGGACGTGGTAGTGCGGTAGTTCCATCACGAACGCGGGGATTGGGGCTTTGAGGATGGTACTTTTCAGGATGAGGCCGGTCATGACCGCCAGCAGGATCCCGGTCAGGTAGAGACTGAAGACGAGCAGGCCTCTGGAGCGGGGGAAGAACGCGACGCCGAAGAGCGCATAGATGGGGAGCCTGGCCCCGCAGGACATAAATGGGTTCATCGCGATGGTGAGGAGCCGGTCCCTCCGCCGTTTGAGCGTGCGAGTGGCCATGATCGCGGGCACGTTGCACCCGAGGCCGACGAGCATCGGCACGAATGCCCTTCCGGGAAGGCCGACGAAACGCATCAACCTGTCCATCACAAAAGCCGCCCGAGCCATGTAGCCCGAATCTTCGAGCACGGCCAGGCAGAGGAACATCAGCCCAATCGGCGGAATGAAGGTCGCAATCAACTGCAAGCCGCCGCCAGCACCGTCGGCCAGCAGCACCCTCAGCCAGTCCGGCGTGTTGATGGACGCGAGCACCAGGCCGAGGCCGTCAACAAACACCGCGCCGAAAAGGCGGTCGAAAAAGTCGATGAAACACCCGCCGAAATTGATGGTGATGACGAATGTCAGGTACATCAGCAAGAGGAACACGGGCAGGCCGAGCACACGGTTCAGGGCGACCTTGTCCACGGCGTCGGTCAGTGACCTGCGGGCCTGGCCCGGCCGCCACACGGCTGCCTGCGTGATCCCGTGGATAAATCCGTAGCGTCCGTCGGCGACGGCAATGTCGCTGTCGTCGCCAAGGCCGATTTCGATTTTCCTCTTGCCATGTTCCACAATCTGCGAGACAGATTCACCGGCGACTTCAAGGGCCATCGGGTCGTCTTCGAGCAGTTTGATGGCCACCCACCGGGCATCGAGTTCCCGCCGTTGCGCCTTTTCGGCGACCGCTTCCACAAGCGCCGATATGGCTTGCTCGACCTCCTGCGGGTATTCCACCTTCGCCGTTGACACCGACTTCTCGCGGGCCTGCGCTGCGGCCGCACTTCGGAGCGCACCCACCCCCTCGCCCGTCCTTGCTACGGTGGGTACTATGGGACATCCGAGTTGTGCCGACAGGCGCTCGACGTCGATCTCCATCCGGCTGGCGCGGACGACGTCCATCATGTTCAGTGCCACGACCACCGGCACTCGCATCTCGATGAACTGGAGCGTGAGGTAAAGATTTCTTTCGAGGTTCGTGGCATCAACGATGTTGATGATGACGTCGGGCTGGCCGGAGAGCACGTATTCGCGGGCCAGCCGCTCGTCCAGCGAACGAGCCGTGAGCGAGTAAATGCCGGGAAGGTCAACTACCGCGACTTCGTCCTTCCCGAAGGAATACCGGCCGGTCTTGCGTTCGACGGTGACGCCGGGCCAGTTTCCGACCGTTTGGCGTGACCCTGTGAGGGCGTTGAATAGGGTGGTTTTGCCGGAGTTGGGATTTCCCGCCACGGCGACCGTGTAGTTGGCCACGTCAGAACCTCTGCTGGGTGTGCTTGGCGCTATCCGGGGCCATCAGCGGCGGTGACAATTATCTTTCCAGCCATGCCGCGGCCTATCCCGAGGCGTGAGCCTTGGAGGTCCAGCACGATCTGTCCTGCGGTCTGAACGATTCGGACGCAGCTGCCCCGTGTCAGCCCCATTTCGGTGAGCCGCATGACGAACCCGTGCCCGCCCAGGAGTTCGCTTATGCGCACTGTTTCGCCCGGCGAGGCGTCGGCCAGGGTTTTCGCCGGTTTTTGCCCGGCGGCGCACTCGGCGCAGATGCCGCGTATCTCCAGCCGGTGCAGCAGCGGATGAAAGCCCAGACGTCTCGCCTGCAGGAGTTGGCGCTCCTCGATCTGCCCGTCGGTAAACTCCAGGATTTTTCCGCACCTGAGACAGATGAAGTGGTCGTGGTGTTCGCCAAGGTGGATATGCTCATACACCGGCCGACCGCCAGCAATCATTTGAGTGGCGATACCCAGGTCGCACAGCAGGCGGAGCGTCCGGCGGACGTGGGCGATGCTTACTTCGGGATGCTGCAATGCCGCTGCGCGCTGCACGTCTTCGGCGGTGCAGTGTTCTTCACTCGCCAGCACCGCATCCACTATGGCAAGGTCCTCCGGCAGGATTACCTGGCCCATCGACCGGAGGGTCTCCTGAAACTGCTTCCGCAGGACGGCGTGCTTGGCTGAGATGTCGTGGGCTGGGCCCTTTTCGGCCCGATTGGTTCGGCTCATAATTGCCGCTTTCTATTCACGCCGTAGGCGCGTCATCGGGCCTGCGGCGGCGCAATTGTTCGAGGCAGGACTCGATGCAGCTCTCGCAGTCTTTGGCCTCCGTCACGGTCGTGTTGCAGGAGCATCTGAAACTGTCGATGAGCCCCGGGCCGGCCCGGGGGCAAGTGTTGATGAATTCGAGGAACTTGATGAGGCGGTCCAGGGTTCCCTCGCTGAGGGCGTGTTCCATACCGCAGGCGTCTTGGTCTGCGGCCGCCTCCGGCAGACCGAGCATGCCCGCCAGAAACTCTTTCAGGACCTGGTGACGGCGGGTGGTTCGCCGGGCGACCTCCATGCCCCTGGGCGTGAGAGTGACGTATTGGTAAGGTTCGTAGTTGACCAAGCCGTGGGCCGCGAGGTGCTTGAGTGCGCCGGTGACGCTTGGCATCCGCACGTCCATCCGGCTGGCGATGTCGCGGACCCGCGCCACCCCGCCTTCCTTCGCCAGGTGAAGTATGACTTCCAGGTAATCCTCGAGTTTTGCGGAGATGACGTCGGCCTGGGGCATCGGATTCTTCCACACCTCACATTTATTCGGCTATCCTAACAATATACGGCAGGTCTAACAACTGTCAAGCAGAATCTACGCCGGGACTTCGCCACTTTTCCCGTGCACGCCCAAACTTTGCGGCTCATATTCGGCAAGATTTTATCCGCGCAAATCTGTCGCAATAAGTGCAATCTTGTCTTCCGAACCGCCGGGCCATATACTGTGCGGTTGAAAGCGAAAGAGTCTGGACCAATTGCTGAGCGCGGGGGTAAATAATGGCTAAAAAAACTTTGGTTGTGCTGCTGTTGTTCGTTCTGGCCGGCTGCGCTTCGTCCGACGGCCGCGGCCAGGCTGGCCCCAGGTTCCGGAGGGTAAAGCCCGTCGCACCGCTCAGTGGCACGCTCCGGGCTTACCTCAGGGTACTGAACGTCCCCCGCGAAGTAACCGAGAAACAGGTCCTAGTCCTGGAGCTTGAACTTGTCAACGTTTCGGAAGACCTTGCCGTGGTCTATAACGAGCTCGAGCCGGGGTGGCTGGTGGTGATAGAGATCCTCGGGGAGAACGGGAAGTATGTCCGGTCGCCCGCGCCAGAGGGTCCCGGGCGCGGGCAGGGGGGCAGGTATCACTATGCTTCCTTGCCGCCGGGCGGATTTGTCGGGCGGCGGTATCTGATCCGTGCGGATCATCCGATGTGGGACCTACCGCCGGGAAAATACAGGGTGAGGATGGTGTATCGGAACAAATACCGCCTGTGCGTGGCGAGTCCGTATTTCACCGACGAGGACCTCAGGCGGCTGGGCAAGGATGCGGTTATCCCACTCCTCACCGGGATGATTGTTTCCAACGTCGAACGGTTTGAGGTGGTCGAGGAGTAAGTGTCGGCCCCCGCGGCGGCGGGATGCGGGAATCGTCGGGTCTTGAGTTCCCGTTATATCCCCAGCACGTCCTCCATCGAATACATCCCTGGTTTTTTCCCGGCGGCGAACCGGGCGGCGCGGAGGGCGCCGCGGGCAAACGTGTCGCGCGTGTGGGCGCTGTGGCGAAGTTCGACGTGCTCGCCCAGTGCGCCGAAAAGGACGGTGTGCTCGCCAACGATGTCGCCGGCCCGGATAGCGTGCAGCCCGATTTCACTGGCCGTCCGCTCGCCGGTGTGGCCGTGTCGCCCGTAGACGGCCACCTCGTCCAAGTCGCGCTGGAGCCCGTCGGCTGCGTCCCGGGCGAGTTTGAGTGCGGTGCCGCTGGGGGCGTCTTTTTTGAACCGATGATGTGCTTCAATCACCTCCACGTCGTAGTCGGGGCCGAGGGCGGCAGCGGCCGCCTTCACCAGCCCGGAGAGCACATTGAGCCCGACGCTCATGTTGGGCGCGTAAACACACGGAATCGCCCGCGCGGAGCGTTTCAGGGCCGAGACTTGCTGGGGGCTGAGGCCGGTGGTGCCGACGACGAGCGCTGTCCGGAGTTTGGCACAATCCTGGGCCCGCGCCACCGTGGATTCCGGCGAAGAGAAGTCGATCAGCACGTCTGCCCCGGCCTCGAGGGTGGTGGTGATGGCGACGCCGAGGTTGCCTGCGCCGGCCAATTCGCCGGCGTCCTTGCCGATTGATTCGTGCCCTTCACGTTCGAGCGCCCGGACGAGGTTCATGTCTTCAGCGGCCGAGACCAACGCCACCAGCCGCCGTCCCATCCGCCCGGCGGCGCCGTTTATGCCTATGCGGAGCATGATTCCCTCCTTGTAGTGCGTAATCCCGTCGTTGCGACGCGGTCGAGTATATTCCGCTCGAGCTGTGTTGTCAAAGACACCCGCCGGTCGTCAGCGAGCAGCGGCGTGGAGAAAGGGTTGGCTCAGGCGCCTGGCCTGTGCGGGCGTAAGCCGCTTTGTATCATACTGCTGAGCGATGGCAAGGAGCTCGAGCGCCTGCTCCGGCCGGGCGACGTGAGGCCTGCCTTGCTGAGAGGCCTTCTGAAGGATGCGGATCCATATCTTGTATGCCAGGCTGTCGAACGGGTCCTTGCGGCAGTAACTGGCGATGGCGCGTGCGCCTTGCGCGAGGTAGCCCAGCCGCAGACACAGAACGGCCTCGTTGCGCTTGACCACAGCGATGTTCGGTGCCAGCTGGTCAATTGCGAGGAGCTGGTCAAGGGCAGACTCGTAGCGGTGGTCACTATAGTAGGCCAGCGCGAGTTTTTCGCGTGCCCGAAGCCTCCAGAGGGTAGGCCAACCGGTCGAGACTGCTTTTTCCAATCTTTCGGTCCGCTTTTCCACGTGCTGTGGTGGTGTGGTGCTCCCACGTCGAAGATAGACCTGGCTGAGCAGGCCGGTTCCGGCGGTTAGGACGTAGATGGCGGCGAGCAGGACGGCAGGAATCATCCTGAGGACCAACCGCGGTCTTGCGGCCGGGGTGGGGCGCCGCCACCACAAATTCGCCATGCCCCCAATCATCGCGAGGGCGAGCACGAGGTTGATGCTGCATTCCGGCTGGTGCAGGACGGGGGAGACCAGGCCTTGTGCGAGCATCCCGAGTCCACCGCACACCAACCCACGCAGCAGCGCCATTTCTTTGTGGTTCGCCTTGCCGCTTGCGATTTTGGCGTTGCGAAGCGCCCGAAAAATGAGCCACCCCGCCAGCACGAGGCCCACCAATCCCAATTCCGCCACCACGTGCAGCGGGAGGCAGTGAGCGCTTTCGACGATGTCCGACCTGAGTGGATGTGCGGCGTATGCCCACGGATAGACACTGGTATATTCCACGAAGAACGAGCCCAGACCGAGCCCCCAGGCTGGCTGTGTGTGTGCCAGGCGGATCGCTCCCTGCCACATGGCCGGCCGTGTCCCCAGTTGTTCCTTGACAAACCCTCGCGGCCAGAGCCCGGGCGCCATCAGCGGCCACAGCATGGCCACCACGGCCAGGACGGCGGCGACTTCCAGCAGAAGCCTCCTCAGCTGGCCGCGGCAGGAGAAAATGACGACCAACAGCATGGCACCGGCGGCGGAAATCAGCGCAGCGGACGACCCGCTGGCCAGTATGGCCGCTGCACAGGCGACCGCAATCAACCCGCCCAGAACGCCGGGGCGCTTCTCAATCCGCCCCAAGCCGGCAGAGATGGCGTATGCCGCCCCGGCCGCCATCGGCACAATCGCAAACGCCGCCGCCACGTTCGGGTTGTCGAACGGATAAACCCTCATATGTGACTCGGCCCACGTATGGCACAGGACATAGACCAGGCAGGCGCCGCCCGCGGCAAACCCATACGCCGCGGTGAACCACCTGCGGGTCCTGGCCTCCGTCAGCAAATTAGCAAACCCGACCACGGCAAGGGCCATAGTGGTCAGCTCCAGAAACGGCTGCATCGCCGCCCAGGGCGCGTTTGACCAGGTTGGGGGCAGGGCGGCCCAGGCGAGGATCAAGGTCATCGGAAGGCCGACGCCCGAGGCGGTCAGAAGTTCGTCGATGCCGGCTGGCCTGACAATGAACAGCCCCGCCCAGGTGATGAGTACGGCTGTTTGCAGCGCGAATAATTTGAGATATGACCCCGAGTAGGTCAGGTGCAGGTTAGAACGGAAAGGCAGGGCGACCACGAGCGCGAGTGCGGATATCGCCACCACGCTGGTTTGCGAGGTTTGATGCCTTCTGTGGCTTATATGGCTGCGGATTTCCGGCTTCATTCGGCTTCTGCGTCCTCGGATGTGTTGTCACAAGCCCTCGGCTTACCGAGCGACGTGGCAACTGAGGGTGGCGGGTGGGCCTCGTTGTTTTCGGTGGTTTTCAAAGAAAAATTTGAGTTGACGTTTTGTGGTAAGGGATTGTATGCGGCATTTCTGTGACATCTACTCGAACCGAAGGGCTTCGATGGGGTCCATCCGCGACGCCTTGATGGCGGGATACATGCCGAACATGATGCCGACGGCGCAGGAGATGCCGAGCGCCAGGATGAGCGATTGCGGGCTGACGATTGCCGCCCAGCCGATTCTGGGGGCGACGGTATAGACGCCGCCGACGCCGACGAGCGCGCCGATGACGCCGCCCAGGGCCGAGAGCGTGGTGGTCTCGATGAGGAACTGGTAGGCGATGTGCTTGCGCTTCGCTCCACACGCCCGGCGGACGCCAATCTCTCTCGTCCGTTCGGTGACGGATGCCAGCATGATATTGATGATACCGATGCCGCCGACCACCAGCGAGATGCCGGCGATGAGGACCATCGTGATGCTGAAGACCCGCTGCGCCTTTTCCCTCTGCTGAAGCAGTTCGAGGGGCACGACCATATCGTAGTCGTGGCGCGGATGG
Source organism: Candidatus Brocadiia bacterium (assembly GCA_030605345.1). GTDB lineage: Bacteria > Planctomycetota > PUPC01 > PUPC01 > PUPC01 > JAUWIN01. The sequence goes on along the minus strand of JAUWIN010000029.1, from coordinate 15,910 downwards.
TTGACCCGGAGGATGCGGTCGAGGGCGCGGGCAACGGTTAGGACCGAGCAGCCGTCCTTGACGCGGACAATGGCCTGGTCCGCCTCAACCTGCACGCCCTGAACTTCGGGGAGGAACACCGTCATTGTGCCATAGTGCTGGAGAGCAGTCTGCGCCGGGATGTAAACCGTCAGGTGCTTGGCGCTGGTGGCAAGTATCTTTCGGTTGTGGGTGGTGAAGGGTGGCTGCTCGACGACGCCGACGACGTCGAAGACAACGCCGCCGATGTCAAGCTGCACGGTGATGGGGTCTTGGACGATACCGTAATCATCAAGGAGTCGCTCGTCCACGTTGCAGATGGGCTTCTGGCCAGTGTTGTCGAGGTCACAGACCAGCCTGCCCCGGGCGCATCCGAGCCGCAGCGTTTCGAAGTATTGAGCGTCAACGCCGAGGACTCGGGCGTCGATTCTCTGGCCCGCCCGCCATATCTCCTCGCGGACCTCGTGGGCGAGGGTGATGAATTCGACCCGTTCGGAGCAGGTCGCCCGGGCCTGCTCAATGTCCTTGTCCGTCAGGCCGTACTGCTTGATTCGGTTTGGCTGTTCGGTGGTGGTCTCGTCGCTGGCGGGTTCTCGGGAGTTGATGATGATGTTCTGCAGCCCCAGCTGCTCCACCTCCCGGAGGATTTCGCGGCTGGCTCCGGCGGTGACGGACATCATGAAGATTACGGAGCCGACACCGATGATGATGCCGAGCAGTGTCAGCAGCGACCGGAGAGCGTTGGCCGCGAGGCAGCGGACTGAGAGGCGGAGTAGTTCGAACAGGCCGTAGAGCATCTGCGAGTTATTCCGATTCTGACGAGTCGTTTTCCACCAGGCCGTCCCTCATGACAATCCTGCGGGTGAGGCTGCTGGCGATGTTATTGTCGTGGGTGACGGTGAGGATTGTCCGCCCCTGGTCGTGGAGGCGATGGAGCACGGCGATTATTTCCGCACCGGTCTTGCTGTCCAGGTTGCCGGTTGGCTCGTCGGCGAGGACGACGCGCGGCTCGTGGACGATGGCCCTTGCGATGGCGACGCGCTGGCGTTCCCCGCCGGAGAGCTCGGCGGGTGAATGGCGCCAGCGCTGGCCCAGGCCGACCAACTCGATGGCCTGCATGCTGAGGTCGTGCCTGCGGCGGCGGCGCGTGCCCATGTAGAACAACGGCAGTTCGACGTTCTCTGCGATGCTGAGATGCGGGATGAGGTTGAACATCTGGAAGATGAAGCCGATTTTTCTGTTCCGGATTTCCGAGAGTGCATCGTCCTCCAGGTGCGCCACGTTTTCGCCATCGAGGAAGTATTCGCCGCGGGTGGGGCGGTCAAGGCAGCCGAGGATGTGCATCATTGTGGACTTGCCGGAGCCGGAGGAGCCGACGACGGCGGTCATCTCGCCTTCTTCAAACGTGACCGAAACGCCGCGGAGCGCGGAGAGATTGACCTTGCCCATGCGGTAGGTTCTCTCCACGGCTTTGAGTTCCATCACGGGCGCCATCAGCGGGCCCCTTTGCCGCGCGCACGGGTGGAAGGAGGTTTGAGCTCCGGACGCTGCTTGTCAGCGTTGTCGGGTTGCTCTTGCTCCGCGGCAGCTGCGGCGGGACGCTCCAACAGGACGGTCTCGCCTTCTTTCAACCCCCGTTTGATTTCTACGAAGGTGTTGTTGCTGGCGCCGACGACGACCTCCCGCTTTTTGCCGGTGTCGGCCATGTAGCAATAGCTCACGCCGCCGACAGTATCGACGCATTGAATTGGGACGAGGAGGATGTTGTCGAGTTGGCTGATGAAGATCTCGGCGGTGGCGGTGGTGCCCGGCCTGATGCCCGGAATCTGCTTCTCCAGCGCAATGGTGGTGAGGAAAAACTTGATGTTTTGCTTGTACCAGTTGCTCTGGGCGAGTGTGTCCACCCCCTTGACGTAGGCCGGAAAACCCTTGCCGGGCATGTAGTCGGTGGTGACGATGGCCTGCTGCGGGTGCTCTTCGTCGATGCGAATCTTGTTGATGTCGGCCTCGTGAACCTCGACCACCAGTTGCATGGTGTTGAGGTTAGGCAGGCGCATCAGTGTCTGGTTCTGGTGCGCGGTCGAGCCGACTGCGAGCTCTTCCTCTTGCCGCCACCGATGCTGGCGCCCGCTGCCGTAAACCACGATGCCGTCGCCGGGCGCGTGGATGGTCATTTTCTCCAGCCGCTCCCTCGCCTCAGCTAACTGGCGCTTGGCACTGGCAAGCTCAAGCTCCCGCTGGGTGGTGGTGGCGCTGGTCTGGGCTTTGCGCCGTTTGGCTTCCTCTTTAAACCGCTCCAGTTCCGCGGCAGTCAATAACTTGTCACTACGCAACTGCTTTAATCGCATTGGGTGAGTGTATTTGGCGAGTATCTCGTGTTCCAGTTTGGCGCTGCCCAGAGCATTTTCGGCGGTCTGAACATCTAACTCGCTCTCCTCGACCTCCTCCTTGGTTACAAACCCCTGCTTGAGCATTTCGGGCATTCTGGCGGCGACGGAGGTTACTTGGCTCAGTTTGACCTTTGCTTGATCAATCTTGATGGTTGCGTCGCGCAGCTCTTTTGGCTTGACACCGTCCAGGAATTTCTTGACCTCGAGCCCCGCCATTTCGACGTCCATTTCAGCCGTACGAATTTTGCTCTCGGAGCTGAGCCGGGTGATCTCCTGGTCAGCCTGGGCGGCGACCAGATCGGCCTCGGCCTTGACCACTTGCGACTTATACTGTTCGATCTGGTTTTCCACGTTGGTCCTGTCAAGCTCCACCAGCACGTCGTCCTTGTTGACCGCGGTGCCTGCTTCGACCAGCCAGACAATCTTCGCGCTCCCGCTAATCTGCGCAGTGACGGGCATGGCCTCGGCGGCGTCGAACGGGCCTTTTTTCTTGAGCGTGATCCGCAGATTGCCGCGGCGGACGATGAACCGCGGCGCCCCCGCTCCGGGCTGCTCGGGGCCTTCGTCCCCGTTGAACAGCCAGACGCCCGCCCCGCTCACAGCGACGACCGCCGCCGTGATGGCCGTTATCGCTATCTTTACTGAGCCCTTGTGCCAGCTGGGCGCTTTCATGGTTTGGGTTTCCACATTCCCTCCGGACCGATGAACAGGATTCCGATATCCCGCTTCAGTTGGAGCCGCGCCACGTCATAGTCCAATATAACCCTGATTAGGCCATTTTGTGCCCGCAGCTGTGCGGACTGGGCTTCCACCACGTCACGGTTGCCCAGCTCGCCTGCCTCGAACCGCACCTTTGCGTTCGCTACGCGCCTTTCGGCCAGTTCGACGTTCGCCCTTTCTATCCGGACCGAATTGGCGAGGCGCCGCAGGCGCCGGTATGTGTTCAACACGTCCAATCTGACGTTGTCCCGTGCGAGTGTCAGGGCGCGTTTCCGCCGGTGTCTTTCGATGATGGCGGCTTTGTAGGTGTTTCGGTCGGCCACCTTGTCCAGCGGCAGGCTGAGCGTTAGTCCCGCCGAGTGCGAGCCGTCGCTGTAAAACGTGGATTCGCCGCCTGTCCTTGACCCCGCCAGACTGAACGAAGCGCTCAGGTCAAGGTCTGGCAGCAGGCCGTTTGCTGCGTTTCGGACGGCCCGCTCTGCGTCCTCCAAGCGTTGAACCGCCGTCTTCAGCTCCAGGTGGTTGTGGAGCGCCGCAGCGATGGCCGACTTGAGGTCGATGTTGGCAGCCTTCACCTCCGGTCGGGTCTTCTCGATGTCAATCACGGTTTCACTCGGCAGGTTGAGAAACACCTTGAACTCATCCAGCAGCGCGGCCAGGGTCTCTTCTTCTGTGAGGAGGTTGTTGGACGCGGTAAGTTCCTCCTGCTTCGCGCGGAACTTGTCGATTGCGCTGACCTTGCTGATTTCGAACAGGGCTTCGGACCGCCTTCTGAGGAAGACGAATTGTTCGAACGTGCGCCGGGAGTTCTCCACCACCTGCTTCTGCCGGACGATGGCGTAGTATTTGCGGAGGACCTGGATGGCGAAGTCCTGGCGAAAAAGCTCGAACTCACGCAAGGCATAAACCACGTTCCGTTCCGCCTGGGTCAGGTTCTCAAAGGCGACTTCGTGCCCGAACCCCTTGAGCAGCGGCTGCTCGAAGGCGACTGTGACGTCGTGCGAGTAGGTGCTTGGGCCGCCCCCTTCGTAGTCGTCGTCGATGCCGCCGGTAGTAGAGGCAGAGACTGTTCCGCCGGAGCCGATGACGTCGCTTACGCCGAACTTGGCTGAGCCCGTCCCGTCCGCCGTGTCCGAGGGGCTGTTGGCATAGACGTACGAAATGGTGTTGCTGATGACCGGGCCGAAGTTGTGGCGCTGGAGCGCCAGAGAAAGCGCGGCCAGGTGCGTCGTTTCGACCTGAGATTTGAAGTCCCGGTTCCGCTGAGTGGCTATTCGGAGCGCGTCGGCCAGAGACAGGACCTTCAGCCCCTCAGCGCTGGGCAGCTTGGCAGGCTTTTCGGGCGCCGGCATTTGAGTGTTTGACTGCCATCGATCGACAGCCTCGGCCTTCTTACTGTCGAGAATCTCGTGGATTTCGCGTTCCGCGCTGCCCTCATAATGGGTGTAGTACGCCGCGCATCCGCTCGCCACGGCAGCAAGTGCGGCCAAGCCCATCAAACCGGGGCGTATCATCACACCCTCCTCTCAGCAAGTCGCGTTCGACGAGGAAGCGGCTCGTCGTTCCCCTATCGACCATCATACTGCGGATTGTGGAAATGTTCAAGTGTTTTGCCAGGCGGGGGAGGGGGGAATTGCGGTTCTCTGTGGGGGTCGAAGCTGCGGCGCCAGCCCCTCGGCCGAACGCCCGAAAAAAAAGACGGGTTTTTGCATCTTTAGCCTTGCATACAGGGCGGGTTTATGCTATAGTTAGCCGTAGTCCCAAGCGCAAAGCGTGTTTGGGGTATGTTCTTTGACAACCGAATAGTGGAAGCGGCAAAAAGCCGATGCGCTGAGATTCTCTGTAACTTCCTCCTGTTCTGTGGCTTCTTGCAGCGCCAGCGGCTCCGCCCTTTACTGCGGCGGCGGCTGCCTGGTTTTTGCGCTGCAGAGCCATCTCGAGCAGAGGAATTGTTGTGGTCAAGTTACTCAGGGTGTGTGGTGGATGCCTTGGTGCCAAGAGCCGATGAAGGACGTATCAAGTTGCGATAAGCCCCGGGGAGTTGCTAGAAGGCTGTGATCCGGGGATTTCCGAATGGGGCAACCCGCCGGGAACTAAAAAGCCCGGTATCTGCCCGTGAGGGCAGAAGGCAACGCGGAGAATTGAAACATCTTAGTACCCGCAGGAAAGGAAAGAAAACTCGACCCCCTCAGTAGCGGCGAGCGAACGGGGGCGGGCGCCCCTTCGGGGCGCCAAGCCTAAACCGGCTGCGCGTGATAGCCCGCAAGCGTTGCACAGCCGGGGTAGTGGGAACCGTCAGCTCCGTTGCGGCGGAGCACAGGTTTTATAAAGGCGTATGCCTCCTGCTTGTCAGGAGGCTCTGAAGCGGAAATGGTTGGAAAGCCATCTCACAGAGGGTGATAGGCCCGTACGTGTAAGGAAGCCTTCCTGGACGGATTTCCCAAGTACGGCCGGATAAGTGAAAACCGGTCGGAATCCGGGGGGACCACCCCCCAAGGCTAAGTACTCCTTGGCGACCGATAGTGAACAAGTACCGTGAGGGAAAGGTGAAAAGTACAGTGGTGAGCTGAGTGAAATAGTACCTGAAACCGCACACCTACAAGCGGTCGGAGCACTATACCCGTCCTTCGGGACGGGGATGTGTGACGGCGTACCTTTTGCATAATGGACCGGCAAGTTGCTGCGTGTTGCGAGGTTAACCCGCTCTGCGGGGGAGCCACAGCGAAAGCGAGTGCGAATAGCGCGAATCAGTAGCACGTGGCAGACCCGAAAACGGGTGATCTATCCATGGCCAGGCTGAAGCGGGTCTAACAATCCGTGGAGGGCCGAACACACCAAGGTTGAAAACTTGGGTGATGAGCTGTGGATCGGAGTAAAAGGCTAATCAAACCCGTCTATATCTGGTTCTCCCCGAAACATATTTAGGTATGACCTTGCGAACTACCCGGTGGGGGTAGAGCTACTGAATGAGCTGTGCGGGTTTTCCGACTCAGCCAGCCCAATCAAACTCCGAATACCACCGGAGATTACCGCAGGAGCCAGACGGTGGGGGATAAGCCTCATCGTCGAAAGGGAAACAGCCCAAACCGCCAGCTAAGGCCCCAAAGCCGTGCTCAGTGATAAAGGAAGTGAGGATGCTAAGACAGCTGGGATGTTGGCTTAGAAGGAGCCATCATTTAAAAAGTGGGTAACTCCTTACCAGTCGAGCGTTCTCGCGCCGATAATTTACGGGACTAAGCACAGCGCCGAAGCTGCGGATTTCAGTAGGTTAAATGACCCTACCGAAGTGGTAGGGGAGCGTTCCGCTCAGGAGTGAAGGGGTACCGTGAGGAGCCCTGGACCGTGCGGAAGTGAAAATGCCGGTACGAGTAGCGAGAAGAAGGGTCAGAATCCCTTCCGCCGCAAGCCTAAGGTTTCCTGGGGCAAGGTAAGTCCGCCCAGGGTTAGCCGGACCCTAAGGTCAGGCCGAAAGGCGTAGCCGATGGACAGAAGGTCAACATTCCTTCGCCACCCCAATGCGTTTCCCGCCTCTGGCGGGAGCAGCGATGGGGGGACGCTTCGGGCTAGGTCGCGAAAGGCACTAGCAGCCTCGTTAAACGCCATAGGGGGTTCCCAGGCAAATCCAGGAACCACACCACCCAAAGGGCGTGCGAAGGGCGAAAGCCTTAATAAGAGACCGACGCCAGGAGCCAAGAAAAGCCCCTAGCGAGCATTTCGGGTGTCCGTACCGTAAACCGACACAGGTAGGCGAGGAGAGAATCCTAAGGCGCTCGAGCGAATCTCCGTTAAGGAACTCGGCAAATTGGTTCCGTAACTTCGGGATAAGGAACGCCGCTTCGGGTCAAGCCACTCGCTGGCTCAGCCCTTAGCGGCCGCAGTGAAAAGGCCCAAGTGACTGTTTACCAAAAACACAGGTCTCTGCCAAGTCCAAAAGACGATGTATAGAGACTGACAAGTGCTCGGTGCCGGTAACTCAAAGGGACGGGTCATTCCGCCTTCGGGCGGAGGAAGCTCTGAACTAAAGGTCCGGTTAACGGCGGCTCTAACTATGAGAGTCCTAAGGTAGCGAAGTTCCTTGTCGGGTAAGTTCCGACCTGCACGAATCTTGTAACAACTTGGGTACTGTCTCGACGGAGACCTCGGCGAAACTGTAGTAGCGGTGAAGATGCCGCTTTCCCGCGCCAAGACGGAAAGACCCCGTGAACCTTTACTGTAGCCTGGTATTGTGTCTTGTCATGACCTGTGTAGCATAGGGGGGAGACTACGAAGCCACCTCGTTAGGGGTGGTGGAGTCGCCAGTGAAATACCACTCTTGCCATGCTGAGGCCCTAACCGGTTCGCTTGAATCAGCGGCCGGGACAGTGCCTGGTGGGCAGTTTGACTGGGGCGGTCTCCTCCCAAAAGGTAACGGAGGAGCCCAAAGGCTCCCTCAGCATGTTTGGCAATCATGCGTCGAGCGTAAAGGCACAAGGGAGCTTAACTGCGAGACTTATAGGTCGAGCAGATGTGAAAGCAGGGCTTAGTGATCCGGCGGTTCCGAGTGGAAGGGCCGTCGCTCATCAGACAAAAGGTACTCCGGGGATAACAGGCTTATCTCCCCCAAGCGTCCACAGCGACGGGGGGGTTTGGCACCTCGATGTCGGCTCATCACATCCTGGGGCTGAAGCTGGTCCCAAGGGTTCGGCTGTTCGCCGATTAAAGTGGTACGTGAGCTGGGTTCAGACCGTCGTGAGACAGGTCGGTCCCTATCTGGCGTGGGCGTAGGATACTTGAGGGGACCCTCTCCTAGTACGAGAGGATTGGAGAGGACGAACCACTGGTGTACCAGTTGTTCCGCTAGGAGCACCGCTGGGTAGCTATGTTCGGAAAGGATAAACGCTGAAAGCATCTAAGTGTGAAGCCCACCACAAGACCAGGTATCCCGTTACGCCTTCGGGCGGACGAGAGACTCGTCGAAGATTACGACGTTGATAGGCCGGAGGTGTAAGGCCAGCAATGGCTTCAGCTGACCGGTACTAATGTTCGATTGGCTTGACCACAACAATTTCTCCGCTTGAACAAAGCAGAGGGAATGTGGGAATCTCAGCGACTTAAATCGCTTCCACTATTCAGGCATATGCCCGGCATCCGCCGGGCCGCCGCGTAGTTTATGGAAAACACCCGCCTCGGCCCAACCCCGCGGCGGGGAACCGGGGTTCGAGATCCCCGTCGCGGCGCGTCCGGTTACGCCGGCTACGAACTTCCCGGTGTCCATAGTGCAGGGGAAACACCCGTCCCCATCCCGAACACGGCAGTTAAGCCCTGCACGCCGATGGTATTGCCGAAAGGCGAGAGAGTAGGTCGTCGCCGGGAATAAAACCGAAAAGGCCCAGGCCGCACAGCATTGCGGCCCGGGCCTTCTTTTTTCACCACTTCATTGTGCCGGGCACAATGAGCAGGCACAATGAGCAGTTGTTCACTTCCTCCGCTTCAGGCCGATGATTCCGCCCAGTCCCAGCAGCACCAGTGCGAACGAGCCCGGCTCGGCGACCGCGGTGACCGGGCCGCCAAAGACATACACCGCGCCCGCCTTGTCACCATTCACATCGTCACTCGGACGCCCAATGACAACCTGATTGCCGCACACCGACACGGCGTCGGCGAAGCGATCATAATCCCCACCCACAATGTCCGAAGGGGTTACCTTGTCTTCCTGGTTCCAGGTCGAGCCGTCATAGCGGAAAACGTAGGCCGAGCCGCCGTGGGTGGCGCCGGGATAGCCATCGTTCGGCGCCCCCGCCACAATCAGGTCGTTACTGATCGCCACGCTGGTGCCGAACTCGTCGTTCATCTGGTAGTCCGAGGCGAGAAGTCGAGTCACCTCACCCCAGTTGCCGGCGCCGCCCTGGTTCTTCTGGAACACATAAGCAGAGCCGCAGTCGGTGTGGGCTCCCTCGTCATCCTCGTAGGCGCCGACGACGGCGGTGTCGCCGCTGATGGCGACCGAATGGCCGAACCAATCGTCTTCCCCGGGGTCCGAGGCCACCAGCTTCTTCACCTCGCCCCATTGGTCCGCTCCATCTTTGTCCCGATCAAAAACATAGGCGGACCCGGCATGATTGGCCCCGTCGTCATTGCCCCTGGCGCCGACGATGACGTGGTCGCCGCTGATAGCGACTTCCCTGCCGAAGTAGTCGCTGGCGTCGGCGTCACTCGCGGTCAGCTTCCGCACGAACCCCCAACTGTCGGCGCCGCCCTGATCCTTCTGGAACACGTACGCCGAGCCGGAGTTGGTGCCGTGGTCGTCGTCATATAGTGCCCCCACGACGGCGGTATCCCCACTGAGGGCCACGCAAATGCCGAACTGATCCCCGCCATCGGGGTCGGAGGCGTGGAGCTTCGCAACCTGGCCCCAGTTATCGGCGCCCCCCTGGTCACGGTAGAAGATGTAAGCCGAGCCGGAGCTGCTCTCGCTATTGTCATCGTCCCCGCAGGCGCCGACAATGGCGATGTCCCCGCTGATGCAGACCGTGGAGCCGAAGTAATCGCTGCTGCTGCCGTCGGCAGGAGCGATGTCCGTTACCTGCGTCCAGGCCGAGCCGCTGTCTTGAAAGATGTAGACGGTGCCCGAACTGTCCCCGTGCGGATTGTCGCGCCAAGCCCCGGCGATGGCAGTGTAGCCGCTGACCGAAACGTCGTAGCCAAACTCGTCGCCTGCGTCAACGGCCCCGGGCAGGAGTTTGACGGTCTGACTCCAGGGCCCGGCCATGGCGGCTTCGCCCGCCCACGCGGCAGGAAGGAACGCCGCAAGGACGAGCAGAATCCTTGCCACCCGGCGCCTCTTACACTTGCTCTTCGTCTCCATAATCTCACGGTGCCGCATTCACCACCTCCTTTCGACCCTGGCGCCCCGAGCCAGATCATCGCACCTAACGCCAGCAACCAACATCGTGGCCGGCTCGGGGATGACACCAGAGCCCGTGTTCGTCACCATCGTCGAGTCATCAGTCGAGTGTGCTGCCTGGTAGAGCGCAAGGTGCTCGCCAGTAGCCTCATCGGCCGATACCGCGAGCGCGCCGAGGCTCCCGTTGCACCACCATTTGCTTGCCGCCCCTACCGTCCGACTCGACTACATGCCACTGTCGCAGTTCGTAAGTCTTTACTACAGCGAATACAGCAAATAGGGTGCCAACGGGGCGAAAAATCCAGAGAAAACTTCTCACCTCCGGCAACAGAAGGAGTTACAACGGCGCCATTTCAAGGCCGGGAAACGGCATGTTGCGAAAAAGAAACGCCCGGAAGTCCGGCGTCAGGCTAAAACCGGCCTATCTCTTTACAGTGCTGTGGCTTAGGCCCATGTTGCCGAAAAGCAGCATAAAAACACAATGTTGCGTTTCCGCAACGCGTCGAACAGGGTAAAACGTCCAGATGGGAAGCCGGAACAGGTGGTGCCCGGGTCATCGCCGGGAATAAAACCGAAAGGCCCGGGCCGCACAGCAGCGCAGCCCGGACCTTCTTTCACCACTTCATTGTCCCGGGCACAATGAGCACAATGAGCATCGCCCTGAACCCATTGAACCAAGGAACACGAAGAAAGCAACTCCCGAGGAAGAAAACAACCCCCGACGAAGAAAACACCCCCCACGCGCACGCTACCTAACCCCGACCACGAAAAACGTGAGCAAATCCGCGCCGCGCCTGCAATCGGCCTCGCCCGTAGCCGCCCCCGTCGAGGGCGGAAAAAGAATCCGCCGTTAGCCCTTCGACAAGCTCAAGGTCATGAGTGGGGTCGAACGGCGACGGCAGCTACAACTTCCCATTGCGCCCGGCACATCAAGAGAGAGGAGAGAGTGCGTGTTCTACTGATGAAGGTACCTGGCAAAGCTCCCACTCGCGCCCATCTCAACCCCCTTCGCAGGGTCGCCGAGCAGTCGTCGCAAGTCCTGGGGTCGGAACGCGCCCGTCCGCGCATAGTGTGCTCTCATCTCGCGAACCCATTCAGCCTCTCTTACCCTCCGAGGCCAATCGGACTGTGACGGGCTGCTTCCCTTCTGCTCTTTCTGCTGAGCGCTCACAGCCGGTCCTCCTTTGTACGGTGGGCGGCTATTGCCTCGCCCATCTTCTTATGGCGAACCCAACGGAATGGACGGTCTGACGAAATCAAAGCAATTTCTATTGGCCCACCGCATACAGGGGCCAAATGCGAGAACTTCATTGCCCTGATCGTAGTATAAATGCTGGCGTAAATCCAATCAATAGCCTCTCTCAGCGGCAAATCCCAGGGTTGTCCCAATGCACCTTGCTCCACCATGTCGACAAGCTCTTCAGGGGTGCCCGACCACTTCCCGCTTTCTAGGATTCTTTTGAACAGAGGGTAATCCATTCCGCGGGTCAAGCGCTCGATCAGGTTCGGGCAACCCCAAAACTTGGGGTTCCCCACAGTCAGTGGTTGGGGCTCGGGGGCACTTGTTTGCTGGGGCTTGAAAACGATTTCATGCGCAGTCGGGCAACGACTACCCCCCCAGCGGCCGCCTATACAGAACCCTCCCGAAAGATTTTGCTCCCAAAACGCTAGTTCCCCCCTTTCCTCATCAGTTCGTTCCTCTCCTTTGGCGTTCAGTTTTTGCACCCGCTCGAGTGGGTCAGCAAAAGCGGTCGTGAATTGTACCCAGAACATCGATGCCGCGAGTCCTGCCACGGCTGTAAGTGAATCCAAGTCTTGCTTCTTGGCTTCATCTGCTATTTCGGCAATAAGTGTTCTGTAGCTCTTGTCGCCCAGGGAACCCAGTCCCCACAAGGCGACCCCGACTGTTGACCCTGGCTCGCCGAACTCAAACACCTTCTGGGCGAAGTTGTACTGGTGCTCTGAACCAGGCTGTTCACCCCGCCCGGCCACAAACACGGTAGACGTGCTATCAGCACCCAGGACGACACCCTCTCCGGAAAGATAACACGCGGCTATGGTCATGTATGGATTTTCATCTGCCCTTGCACGGTTTAATTAGAACCCAGTGAAATAATCATGTCAACACTTATTTGCGGGGGATGTTATTTCGAGGACCTTCTTCTCCAGTAAGACTTTGTGGCATTCTTTACAATCGCGATAGTGGAGACGGCTGAATCCGCCACACCGCTCGCAATCCTTCTGTTCATTTTGCTCAGAGTGTCCTTTTTTCACTCTTTCCCCCCCAAAGTAAATTGGTTCGGGCCTTTCTTCGTGTGCTTTGGGCCTTCTTTGAAGGTTTCGCCGAGGACACGCTGGGGGACCCGGAGGCAGCGGGGATGCGGGCGGTCGGGGTCGGCAAGCAGTTCCTCGATTGTCAGGATTTGGATGCGCGGGTAGTCCTTGTTCCAGCCGGGCGAATGGTAGTGGCCGGCGCCCACCGCTTCCTCGGTCATTTTCTTTGTGGGTTTTTCGAGGGTGATGAAGACGCCCATCTCGGCCTTCTCGCGGTCGAGCACACCGCGGAAGTCCCGAATCTGCGCCGCGCCGACGTGGCCGCTCTTGACCTGGATGAGGACGGTTTTCATCTTGCCCGTGTGGTCGTCGATGAAGTTGAAACTGCCGTCGATGCCCTTGTCGGCGCCTTTTTTGCGTTCGTCTTTTGCGGGTCGGGCGCCGATGAGGCCGAGCGCCCAGTACTCGAACTGGTATCTGTTTTGGATGGCGAGTTCCTTTGCACCTTCGAGCGCTTCCGGTTCACCGATGACCTTGTATTTCGGCGCCGGCTCGAAGCGCGCCAGCCGGTGCTTGATGAGGTTGATGGCCAGATGGGTGATGTCGATCCCGATCCAGGTGCGCGGTGGCTGGTCCGGGTGCTCGCGGTTCAGCGTCTCGACCGCGTCAATCGTCGTTCCGCAGCCGCAGAACGGATCAAGCACCACGTCGCCGCCGGTTGATGATGCTGCCACAACCGTCTTCAGCAACTCAAGTGGCTTCTGTGTCGGATACCCGAGGCGCTCGGATGCAGCGGCCGAAATCGGGGGAATGTGCGTCCACACATCCTGCAGTTCACCTCCGGGAAAATCGGCAAGATATTGTTTGAAACTCGGGACTCCGCCTTCTTTCTTCGGCCAAAGGATTCTCCCCATCGCGTCAAGTTGATCAAGCGCTTCTTGAACGGTCTTCCTCTTTGGGTTCGGAAGCAGATTCCTTACGTAGCCTGGTATTGCCCAATGCCTTCCTGATGCGGTCGGATCCACGCCCCGCCAGGACTTGCCCGAAGACCCGGTTCTGGTTCCAGAGCCCGTCAGGATCGTTGCTCTGTATCTCTTCCCGTCCGGGTCGGCGAACCGAAAGAAGCTCTCCTTATACTTGTCGGAGTAAGGAACATGCTGCTTATTCCAAGTGAAGGCAGAACTGGCGGTATAGAACAAGAGGACGTCGTGCACCCTGCCATACCCTTGGGCTCCGCCGTGCGCGTGGGTCCTTTTCCATATGATTTCGTTTCTGAAACAGGCCGCTCCGAACACGGCGTCCAGCACCATTTTGAGGCTATGACTCGCCGTCGGATCGCAGTGGAGGTAGAGGGAGCCGGTTTTTTTGAGGACGCGGTGCATCATCACGAGGCGCGTAGCCATCTGGACAAGATACGCGAACATCTCGCTGTGGCCGAGGAACTTGCCGAATGTGTCCATCAGCGCCTTCAGGCCATCCGGTGCGAAGTTGGGTTGGGTGACGATGTATTCGTAGTTCCGCTGGGCTACCTCGTCCCACTTCCAGGTGTCGTCGAACGCCTTTATCTGGGCGGCGCTGGGCGTGCCCTTGTGGTCCTTGAAAAGAATGTTGTAGGGCCGTTTCGAGTTGAACGGCGGATCGAGGTAGATGAGGTCAACCGATTCGTCGGGGAACAGTTCTTTGTCGCGCAGGAAGTTGGCGTTGTCGCCGTAGCACAGCAGATTTTCGGCCATCTTGTGCTCCAGAAAAGTCCTCATGAATGACACGCAACATCATGTTCCTCAACGTCCCAAAAGTCAATCCTATCGGAAATCATATTTCAGTATTTCTAAGTTCTTGCAAAACTGCGGCCGATGCCGTATGCTTTTATTGGCCGGAGGCCCGGCGTAGGGCTTGGTGTGCGGGATGCCATCCGGGACAGCACGTCGGTGTGCGGGTGTGATGCGGGAGTTTTGGGAGGGCTGACCATGGCGCTGAAAGTCACGCGGGTCGATGTGTGGGTTGCGAGCATTGTGGATCGTCCGGGCGGTCTGGCGCAGAAGCTCGGCGCGTTGGCTGACGCGGGGGCCGAGCTCGAGTTCATTATTGCTCGCCGTGCGCCGGAAAAACCGGGCACCGGAGTGGTCTTCCTGACACCGCTGAAGGGCGCAGCACAGCTCAGGGCGGCGAAAAAGGCTCGGTTCCGGAAGACCAAGAATCTACATTCAGTGCGTGTTGAGGGGCAGGACAAACCCGGCCTCGGCGCCAGGCTCACGCAAGCGCTGGCTGAGCGTGGGGTGAACCTGCGCGGCTTGTCCGCCGGGGTAATTGGCAGGCGATTCGTAGCTCACTTCGCACTGGACAGCTCTGCCGATGCTGCCAAGGCACTGCGTATCCTGAAAAAGGTGTCCTGACCGATTCGGAGCCCGGGACAAGCGCAAGCCGGTTCACTACCGTTCCTGTGCAAGGCCGACGACGTAGTTGGAACCGCGATAGGTTGTGTCGCGGATTGCATCAGGCGGGCCTTGGAACGGTTAGGTTGTTTCGGCGCCGCTTAGTTTTTGCCAATTGAGCGGTGTGCGCTGCACCTGGGGAATTCAGGTCTTCCCGCCAGATTGACGGCGGCCTGCGAGCGGCCTATACTCGCTCTATGCCCCCTACTTTAGTAAGCCCCGCTTCTGCCGATAGACGGTCTGTTCTGCTGTGGGCCGAGGTCGCTGCTTCGGTGTTTGTTATGGCGGCCGTTGCGCTGGTGCCGCTTGCGTGGACGGCGCGGACGCCTTATGCGCTCGACATAAAATGGCCGATATCGGGTGCGTGTGCGCTTCTGGCCGGGGTGGCTTTGCTTGTCCGCTGGGCCGCAGGGGGACGGATGCGGCCACAAACCGCGGGCATGGCCCGGATACTCGTGTTGCTGGTCGCCGCCGCGGGGCTCTCTACCGCGCTCTCCACCTACGTCGAAGCGGGCCTGCGCGAAACGGCGTGGTATGCGACCCATGCGGTCTTGTTTATCGCTACGGCGGTGGCTTTCCGAGGCCGAGGCCGGGCGCGGGCGCTGGTGGTGACGTTCCTCCTCGCCGGGACGGTGGTGGCGATTTGCGGCTGCGCTCAATCGATGGGCGTTGGCGGTGGTTGGGAGAAGGAGGGCCAGGGCCGCCTTGATCTCGAACATGGACGCGTGCTGGCGACCATCGGCCTGGAGAGTGCGGTTGGGGGATACATGGCGACTTGTGCGGTGCTGGCGGTGGGTGCGCTGTTCGTCTTCAGGGGCGTGGCGGCGCGTGCCGCGGTTGGCGCTGCCGCGCTGCTGATGACGGCGTGTATGCTCCTGAGCGGCACGAGAACGGCGTGGTTTGCGTTCGTGGTCGGGATTGTCGTGCTGTGTTTCAGTCTGGGCCTCGGGCGAATACGTGAGGCGCTGCGGGGACGCGGGGGCAAAACGGTGCTCGCAGCGATTGCCGCAGCGGCGGTCTGTTTCGGCGTAGTTTTCGGGCCGACGGTCTCGAGACGAGTGGGGAAACTTCCAGAGCACCTTTCGACGAGGACGACGATATGGTCGGCCGCCTTGGGAATGTTTTACCACAGGCCGGTGGTGGGCGTGGGGCCGGGCGCGTTTCGGATTTATTTCCCAGAGTTCAGGCGGTCT